>JAWVWZ010000021.1:0-11085 GCA_033723505.1 Hydrogenovibrio sp. | reverse complement strand
ATTCCGATCCGCTTGAAGTCGGTGATGAGCCGGTGCTTCTGGCGAAACATTTAAATTGTCCGATCGCCGTGTCACCGAAACGGACGGAAGCGGTCGCGATGCTCAGTGAGGCCGATGATCTGGAGGCGCCTCTGGATATCATTATTTCCGATGATGGTTTGCAGCATTTTGCAATGGCGCGGGACATTGAAATCGCTTTGATTGATGGCCAAAGAGGGCTGGGGAATGAACTTTGCATGCCGGCCGGGCCCTTAAGAGAGCCGAAACAACGTCTGAAGGAAGTTGATTTTGTCGTCAGTAATGGTCAGGTCTGTCAGGATTTAAATGATGCGTTCCGTACCAAGGCGACTGTCGCGGAGTACGAAACCATGCGTCTGATGCCGGTGTGCTTCCGAAATGTGGCCGAGCCACACCGGCACTTGGCTGCGGATGCGTTTTATGGACAATCGGTCAATGCCATGGCAGGAATCGGCAATCCATCGCGCTTTTATCAAACCTTGAAAAATCTGGGCATGACGTTGCAGACAAAAGACTTTGCCGATCATCAATCTTATCGACCTCAGGATTTCGAGTGGGTATCGGCAGAGAATGAAACCCTTCCGCAAAAACCCTTGGTGATGACAGAGAAAGATGCGGTAAAATGTCAGGCGTTCGCGCAAGAAAACTGGTGGTATTTAGAGGTGAAGCCTGTTTGTTCGCCTGAATTCGCCAACCGGTTGCTTGAACGGATAAACGATTTACGCAGTCAGGTATTGAATCAGCAAAAAGTCGGTTAGAAAATGCCGGTTCGACTTGACCCAAAGAAGAAGTAGATGAGTTCTATGGATCCAAAATTATTAGAAATCTTAGTGTGCCCGGTGACGAAAACCAAACTGGTATTCGACAAACAAAATCAGGAACTGATTTCCACCGCCGCCAAACTGGCTTATCCCGTCCGCGACGGCATTCCGATTATGTTGGAGAATGAAGCCAGACAACTGACGACCGAAGAGGAAGAACACTTCCGCCAACAAAAAGGTCAGCATGCATAAATGACATTTACCGTTGTGATTCCTGCCCGCTACGAATCGAGTCGTTTACAGGGCAAGCCGTTGATGGATATTGCCGGTCGTCCGATGATCCAGTGGACCTGGGAACAGGCGAAGCGGTCCGGTGCCGACAGAATTGTCATCGCCACCGAATCCGAACAGGTGCGTCTGGTTTGCGAAAGCTTTGGTGCGGAAGTCTGCATGACCTCGGCAAGTCACCAGTCCGGAACCGAGCGTATTGCCGAAGTTATCGAAAAACTGGGACTTTCGGATGACGAAATCATCGTCAATGTTCAGGGCGATGAGCCGATGTTGCCACCGGACTTGATTCATCAGGTAGCCGAAGGGTTGGCGACGCATCAGGGTACGTTGATGGCGACATTATGTGAACCCATCAACGACGTTGAAACCGTTTTCGACCCCCATGCTGTCAAGGTGATTCGCAATAAGGACAACTATGCGCTGAATTTCACTCGTGCGCCGATGCCTTGGTCTCGTGATACGTTTGGGCCAACGCCGACGCTGCCTGAAAACTGGCAGTATAAGCGTCATATCGGTTTATATGCTTATCGAGCGGGTTTCGTCAAACAGTATGTCGCTTGGCCGGAATGTGGTCTGGAACAGGTTGAAAAACTCGAACAGCTTCGGGTGTTATGGCATGGAGAAAAGATTCTGGTATTGGATGCCTTATGCGATGCCGGTGTCGGAGTGGATACCTTGCAGGATCTGGAAAGAGTCCGCAAATTGATGGATCGCAATCCGGTTTAAATAAACGAAAAGAATACAACTGCCATATTATGGGAAAACTACTGAATCTTTTGACTCTGATTGGGGTCATCTACTTTGCTTATTGGATGTTCAAACGCCATTTACGTCATCGTAAGATGCGAGCTCAAGGCATTGAAATTCAGCAACAGGGCATGCGTCCCATTACCTTGTTCAGCATTGTGCTGGTTTCTTTATATGCCATCTATATGATTTATTTTCTGTTCACCGATCATGCCGCCGGCTAGCCAGGCCGGTTTTGTCTCAAAACAACATTCAGCGTTTTAATGTCCGGTAGGCTTTTCGAGCCTGATTTAATTGTCGGCATAATGCTGGCAGAGCATCAATCAAACGAGCCGTCGGCCGCTGATAGAGGTCGCTGTTTAATCGATAGAATTGATGATGTTTAACCGCCTTCAACATCGGATAGCGTTGCCAGTCCTGAATCCAGCTTTGTTGGGTATTTTGTTCGCCACCGATTAAAAAAACATCGGGGTTTTTCAAAAGCAGCGATTCGAGGCTCACTTGCGGCGCTAAGGCGGTCAAATCGGCAAATACGTTTTTCCCGCCACATAAATCGATTGCCTGACCGATAAACTGTTGTCCGTTGACTGTAATCAGAGGCTTGTGCCACACCTCGTAAAACGCGGTGACGGGCGAGAGGTGTTGATAGGTTTTTCCAGTTTTCGACAAAACGCGGCGTAAGCGCGCAGCTTCTTTATCGGCAATGCTTTGCGTTCCCGCTAAATGACCGATCTGTTCAATCTGGTCGGGAATATCCGCCAAAGTTTTGATCTCTGAGAGCCAAACTTTGAATCCCAGTCGTTTCAGTCTTTCGATGTCCTGACGCTTGGTGGCGGATGCCCAGGCCAGAATAAGATCCGGTTTCAGTGAAACGATGCGTTCGAGGTTAATGGATTGATAATCGCTGACAATCGGCAGATCGGCGGCGGCTTTTGGATAATCGGAATAATGGGCAACCCCTACCAGGTATTTACCGGCTCCGGCGGAATAGGTCATTTCCGTCAGATGGGGCGCCAAGCTGACAATACGCTGTACCGGTTGGGCATAAACCGGCGTCGAGAAAAGACAAATCAGCAAACCGATGATGGTCAGCCTTTGGGATAACAGGAGGATTTTGTTCATGATTCGATTCGGCTAATAATCCACACCCGGCTGCGCTTTGATGCCGTTTTTATAGGCATGTTTTTCTTCTCTGATTTCGGAGACGGTATCGGCCATTTCTTTCAAGGCCGCGTCAGCCGAACGCCCGGTGACGACAACGTGTTGCATGGCAGGACGTTTGCGCAATGCTTCAAAAATGCTTTCCTTCTCCAAATAGTCGTAATTGAGCAGATATGTCAGTTCATCGAGCACAACCAAATCATAATCTGGATCGGACAGCATGCGCCGGGCAATTTCCCAACCCTTTTCCGAGGTGGCGATATCCTGTTGCCTGTCCTGGGTATCCCAGGTAAAGCCATCGCCCAGTACATGCCAGTCGCAGTTGGGGTGTTGACCGAAAAAGGCTTCTTCTCCGGTATCGGTTCGGCTTTTGATGAATTGGCAGACTCCGACCTTCATCCCATGTCCAAGTGCTCTGGCGACCATGCCAAAAGCTGAGGTCGATTTGCCTTTCCCATTCCCTGTGATGACCAGTAATAAACCTTTTTCGATAGTCGCTTTTGCGATTGAGGCATCGATTTGTGCTTTTTTACGACTCATGCGAATTTTATGATATTGGTCTTTTTGAGTATCTGTCATGATGTTCCGTTGTGAAGGTTTCTGGCGCTCTTACCAGCGCCCTGAAGAATTGAAAGTCCCTTTTGTCGGACTCTGCATTTTGAAAAAGGGTTTAGACCAAGCCGGTATCGATTCTCGAGTTTCCGATGTCAGGTCAAAAGAAGCTTGGTAACGATGACTTCGTAACAGGTCAAGATTTCCTTGAAGACGCCATCCCGGACTTTGAGTCTGTATGTTGAGCTGAAGGGTTCGGCTGTTCAGTGAGGGCAGAATCTGCAACTGTTGTAACACAACGCCGTACGCTTTAAGGTTTCGTATTTGAACGCTGCCTTGTACTTGAGTCGGCCAGGGATTTGCCAAGGGCATGTCGAGTGCAATGCTGAGTGCCTTGAATTTAATGTTGCCTTGAACTTGACCTAAAGCCGCCAAGTTCGCCGGTAAAAACGGACGAAGCGAAGCGATCGGAAAATCGCCGTTCAGCTGTTGTAACTTTAGAGAATGGGCACTTTGTCTGAGGGTGGCATGGAGTTGGTGCTCGGCGTTGACTAGATTCAGGCCCAATGATACCGTTCCGGTCAGTATGTCTGAGGGATGCCATTGCCAGGAGAGGGTTCCGATCGGCACGGATTGAGATCGTGATGCCGGGCGAATCGATATATGGCCTTGGCCTTGCCACCAAACGCCCCGGATTTGAGATAGCTGTACATTTTGAGGAAGTTGCTGGCGCACCCAATTTTGGCTAAATATCCAGCTTGCCGGTAAGTGCCATAGCAAAGAGAGGATCAATGTCAAACCGACCAGAGACGCAAAGCCCAATTTTTTCATAAACCGACCTTAAAATCGATTTTCGCTTTGACCAGCCCGGTTTGGATGGGCGTTACTTCCATCTGATAAGGGCTGACCCCTTGTTGTTCGATCGATGAAAGCCAATAAAACAACCCAGGAGCACTGACGGAATCGAAGCTGACGGAAATCCCCAAGTAGCTGCGCTGGTTGATAGGGATGATATTGGTCATGTCCTTGAGAATGTTTTCCCGGCGCATTGCTTGTTGCAGGAATGCGATGAGTTTTGACTGAGTATCGAAGCTAGAACGTCCGACGGTCGTTTGCGCTAATTTCGGTGCCTGATCATTGAGCCAATGCCATTGTGCTTTTGCCGAAGACAATTTGCGTTCGGCATCGTTCAAAGCCGACTGGACAGGCTGCCAGAAAAGGAAATAGAGTAAAGCAACCGACAGCACCCAACCGAGCAGCTTAAGGAGCTTGCGCTCTTGTGTAGACAGTTGTTGCCACTGGTTGATGACTTCTTCGGGAAGCTGGCTTTTGATCCATTGATTAATTTGCGCGAACATTAATTGTTCCTTCCACCTGTTTCGGAGAAATTTTGGTGAGTTTCAATTGAGCATTTGCCTGACGGTTTAATTGATCCACCAGCGTTTGCAGTGTTTGTGACTGCGGGGCGGACAAGGACAAGATGAGTTGCTGGTTCTGCCAACTAAGGTGTTGCACTGACACCTTCTGTTCAGCGACCAATGGCGAAAGCAGGGGGTCAATTCGTTGCAGCAATCGACTGACGGAAGCGCCGGTTTTGGCTTTCTCGACTTGCAACAAGCGGGTTTTGGTCTGTGCTCGGACGTTAATGACGCGCTTGACGTCAGGAAAGAGTTGCTTGAACAGCGCCACGGTTTGTTGTTTATATTCTTCGGCCTGATGTTCGATTTGATAGGTCTGTAGCAGCATATTGGCCCAAAGCAGCAATAGTGTCAGCAAACCGACAGTCATTGGCCAGCGCCAAACCTTCAAACGGGAAACGCTTTGGTTTTGCGGACTGAATTCTCCCTGTCTCAAACCGAAACGATGGCTGTCAGGCAAAGCAGCGTCGGTCAGTGTGTCCAATAACTCGACATCAAGGTCGGGTTGGTTTTTTTTCGCCAATTCACAATATTGTTGCGCCCAGTCCTTTGAACCGGAAACGCCTGAATACCGGGCGGTGCGAATCAAGGATTTGTGCAGAACCGGGTCGTCATATTGTGTCCAGATTGCTTGCTCTCCTTCGGTTTCAGCCGCGAGAGGCACTCTAAAGCAGTCTGGAATCAGTTGGGCGTTCGTCAGGTGTTGCGCTTTCAATTCGTCTAGCCATTGGAGCATCTTATCTTTTTCGACGACCCCGATATGGGTCATGCCCGAAGCTTCCCGCTCGAAAACACTGATAAACAAGGTTTCAATCGGTTGTGATAGGTATTCTTCAGCAGCGTAAGGAAGGGCATTGCGCCATTCTGACGCTTTTTTACCCGGTACGAACAGGCTCAAAAAAGTGACCTGTTCTGTTGGTACCCATACAAAGTCGGCGCCAGTCGAGTGATCGACGTCGTTCTTTGACATTTGCCCTTTCAGCGTCATATATGGAATCGACTCGCTTAATTGGCTCGAGTTCATCCGGTTAGGTGGTGGGTATGAGTCAGTCTTCATCTGCTTCCATCCATCTTTGAATCAAGGCGACCTGGCTTTTATTTTGACGCTGGAACAAAGCCCCGATGCCTAATCGAGTATCGCCATAGACCGCTTTCGCCTTGAGTGTGAAGAAATCTGAATCCACGCTGATAATGGCGGCGCTGAGCGTCGCTTGTATGCCATGTAAGTGTAAGAAACGATTGAAGTCATTGATGGTTTGTGCGGGTTTTTCTTTGCGCTCGGCAATCCAGGCGTCGGCGGTATCCGGCGTCATGCCTTCCGCCAAAGCTACGAGCACGCCTTTGGTCGCCGTATTGACATTCACAGGCGTCACAGTCGGTAATGCGGAAAAATCCTTTTTGATCGCATCGAATTGTTTTGGCGTCATGTCTCTCATTAATTTCAATGTCTCTATTCGCACTAATTTTTGGTTGGCGCAACGATAGGGTGGATTCTGTAACAGATAATAGTCAGATTCCGCTCCCTGAGGAGAAAGCTTGTTATCGGCATCCACCCAGTCAATGATAACGTCTAACGGGTTGGGATGGATGTTTTTTTGATTGAAATAGCGGGTAAATATCGCCTTCCATTCCGTTTGATTCTTGCTTAAATCCGGATCCAGATTATTGACGTTCAATAATCCTTGCTGGTCAAACAATTGTCCGGACACCGTTCCGCCTTCGAAGTCGACCGGCATCATCGGCCGAGCCCAGAGTTCGTTCAAACTGTCGATTTTGGTTTTTTCCGCATCCAGTGCCAAGCCGGTTTTTACCCAGTTTTCCAGCCCCCAAGTCACCGCAAACGCCTGCGCTTGATGCAACATGTTTGCACTACGCTGTATGCTTAAGGTTTGTCGGTACATCATGCCGCTGACCATGATTGCAATGATGCCCATCACGATCATCACCGTCAAGAGCGCGAATCCCGATTCAGAGTTGTGAGAAGTGGGACGTTTCATTGTTTGGTCGCTCCATCATCGAAATTGTTGATGCCGGGAAACAGACGTTTGACCGTGCCTTGGCCTTCTATCGTGATGACGACCTCAATCATTTCGGGAAGGGCGTCAAGCGTTTGCTTTTCATCTGGCCAGATCAACTGCCATCGCTTTTCATGGTTGAGGACTCGAATTCCGAAAGCCGTGACATGATTTAAAATCGCGATGGTTCTCGGTTGAGTGTCTGGCGCGCGATCGATCACCGGCCAGACGACACGGTACAGCGTTTGTCCTTGCAAATAGTATCCGACCCTGGAAAGCCCCGCAACTGCATAGGGGGAAGGGTAGATGGCAATCCGTGACAATTCAATCCGCTGCCCCTGCGTCAGCATCAGTGCCGGCAGGGTTCGTTGCTGCTGGTCAATGATTGGTCTCGGCGCCAGTTGCGTAAAATCCTGCTCCATCCACCAGAGTGCTCTTTGCAGACTATCCAGGTCATGAATTTTGTCATCGGTCATGTCTTGAACCGTGGTGGCCTGATAGATCGACTGGTAAGCCAATACGGCAATCACGGCGGAGATGCTGATTGCAATCAAGAGTTCAATCAGGGTGAAGCCTTGTTGCTTTGCCGAAGAGGGATGAATCATTGCGAAGCCTTACCGAGCACGGAATAGAGGCGAATGGTCGGTCGGTCGTTGCTTGGGTTGGCGGGGGCTGGCCAAGCATCGACTTCAATTTGACGGATCTGAGGAAAAACGGTGTCCCGAGTGGTAAATTCCGTGGTCCAGGTTTGCCCCAGCAGTTTTTCATGGGAGCGTTTTTCCAAAGACGTGCCGGTGGCTTGCTGGAGTTGGACTTCATACAGGCGATTTTGTGCAACCCAGGAAGCATGCACTCTTTCCTGTAGTGCGGTTTGCTGTAATACGAACTGACCTAAACCTTTAGAAAGGGCGGTTAAGGCAATGGCCGCAATCACCAGCGCAATCATCACTTCAATCAAGGTGAATCCTGATTGCGTGTGCGGTTCATTCATGCAAGGAGTCGATGTCAAATTCTCTAATCTCATTCCATTTTAAACGTTGTTCTGTTCCGTCTTGACGTATCCGCAGACTCCCTGGTGTCATTTCTCCGCCTGGCCAACATCGCCAACCTGTGTCGACAAGGGAGCCAGTCGACTCCGGTGTCTCGGGACGTTGCCAATCAACTTTCAGACCTTCAGGCCAGGTAATCGGGCCTAGGTGTTCTGCTGCCTGCCATTTTTGGTTAACGTGTTTATATATCTGCAATTGGGTCGGTGAGGGGACAATCAGATAGACGCGTTGCTCGAAAGCGGCCCGGTCACAGGCAGAAACCATCAAATCCTTCGCACTCAATAAGGTTTGCCTGATCTGAGAGGTCGCCTTGGGCTTGATCGTCAGTACCATGGCCGACATCAAAATGCCGATAATCACGACCACGATCATCACTTCGATCAACGTGAACCCTTTTTGTCGGCACGATGGCGAAGTGGAGGCGGTCAAACCTAGCATGACAGATTTTATTGACTGTTCCAGTTACCGATGGTGGCGTTGATGTCCTTACCGCCTTCTTCACCATCCGCTCCGAGGGTGTAGAGGTCAAAATCGCCATGTTCGCCCGGGCTGAGGTAGATATAGTTGTTGCCCCAAGGATCCTTTGGCAACTGTTGCAGATAAGGTTTCCAGTTCTTGGGAACCGGCTCGGTGGTCGGTTCTTTGACCAAAGCTTCCAACCCTTGATCGGTGGTGGGGTAACGGTAGTTATCCAGTTTATAGAGTTGCAGTGCCGATGAAATGGCACTGATATCCTGCTTGGCTTTAACGATTCTGGCTTCATCCGGACGGTCCATCAACTTAGGGACGGCAATCGCGGCCAGAATCGCCATAATCACGACCACTACCATTAACTCGATCAAAGTAAAACCGTGCTGTTTTTCGGTCTGTGCCGAATCGGGATTTTTTTGTTGATGCTCCGTTAATACTTCGGAGACAGAGTTATTGATTACATGAGCCATATCGCACCTCAAAGTTCATTGTTATTGTATTGTGATGGTTATTGAACCATCTGGTTCATATCGAATATCGGTAACATGATTGCCAAAACAATGGTCAAAACCACTCCACCCATAATTAAGATCATCAGCGGTTCTACCAGGCTAACCAGTGTCGAGGCGGCATTTTCGACTTCCGATTCATAATGTTCTGCGCCATCGAGCAGCATGGTGTCCAGTTGGCCGCTGCCTTCTCCCGTTTGCACCAGGTTCAACAGCAAAGCCGGGAAGAATCCAGCGGCAGCCATGGCATCTTGCAGTTTAATCCCTTCTCTGACATCCGCAACCATTTTGATGACCTTTTTTTTCAGGGGCAGCAAGGTCATCACTTCGGCGGAAATACGCAGGGCGTCGGTGACGGCAACCCCACTGGAAAGAAGGACGCCCAGTGTTCTTGCCCAGCGGGCGCAAGCTGCGTAAATCAGGAACTTATTCAAAGCGGGTGTCGATAACAGGAGCCCATCGCGTTTACTGCGCCAGTCCTCGTTTTTCATTAAAAGACGATAGCCTGCAATCAGAAACAAAAGTGCGAACAATAATGGCAACCAGTAGGCTTGCAAAAATCCGCTTATGTCGAGCATTCCCTGAGTTAAAGGAGGCAGCGCTTGCTTCATTTGGGCGAACACCGAAACCACTTTCGGCACCACATAAATCATCAGGAACAAGACAATGAAAATCGACATCACAACCATGATCGCCGGATAGATCATTGCGGTCTGAATTTTCTTGCGAATTTTTTCCTGTTGACGAATAGAGTCTCCCAAGCGAGATAAAACGGTGACTAAGTGCCCGCTTTCTTCGCCCGCTCTAACCGTGGCAATATACTCTTCGTCGATTTTATTGGCACTCATGGTCAGTGCCTGAGCCAGAGAGTGACCTTCCTGCACTTTCGCATAGAGACCGGAAATAAACCGTTTGACGCGTTTGCTTTCCGCCTGGTTGGCGACAGCCTGCAGGGTCTGCGCTAAAGGCATGCCGGCCTTGAGTAGGGTATGGAGTTGATTGGTCAATAATGCCAGGTCGCCCGGTGTGATTTTCGGGGCGATCAGTTGTGCCAGCCAGGATGATGAGGTTTTTTTGGCTTCACTGGGCTGAACCGAAAGGGGCGTCAGATTTCGGTCACGGAGCAATTGACGCACATGACGGGCCGAATCTCCTTCGAGATTGCCTTTCGTTTGCTTTCCTTCTTGTGTGAGGGCTTGATATTCAAATGTTGCCATAATTTATTGCTGCGTCACTCTAAGCACTTCTTCCAAACTGGTTTTGCCTTCCAGTACCAGGTTGATTCCGCTTTGTTGGATCGGAGGCATGCTTTGATGGGCATAGTCTTCCATGGCGATTTCAGACGCATCCTGATGGATCATTTGGCGCAGGGTATCGTCGATGGCGACCAATTCATAAAGGCCGATTCGGCCTTGGTAGCCGGTTTGACGACAAGCATCGCAGCCAACCGGTTTATAGATATGGGCTGTTTCGACGCCGAGTGCTTTACACTCCGCATCATCCGCTTCATATTCCGATTTGCATTCCGGGCAAAGACGTCTGACCAGTCGTTGCGCCATGACGCCGAGTAAACTGGAGGCCAGCAAGAAAGGCTCAATGCCCATGTCGCGTAAACGTGAAATAGCGCCCACGGCAGTATTGGTATGTAAGGTAGACAACACCAAGTGACCGGTCAAGGAGGATTGAACCGCAATCTGTGCCGTTTCGAAATCCCGGATTTCCCCGATCATAATGATGTCCGGGTCTTGTCGGAGGATGGCTCGCAGCCCTTTGGCAAACGTCATATCCGCTTTGGTGTTGACTTGAGTTTGATTGATGCCCTCGATGTTGTATTCCACCGGATCTTCAATGGTCATGATATTCCGGTGGGTATCGTTCAATCGCGAGAGCGCCGCATAAAGGGTGGTGGTTTTCCCCGAACCCGTTGGCCCGGTTACCAATAAAATGCCGTGTGGACGGTTCAAAAGCGCTTGAAGCTGATGAAGCTGGTCTTCCGGCATACCCAGGTCGGTCAGGTTTAAACGCCCGGCACTTTTGTCCAATAAACGCATAACGACGCGCTCGCCGAAACTGGAGGGGATGGTTGAGACCCT
>JAWVWZ010000020.1:0-11201 GCA_033723505.1 Hydrogenovibrio sp. | reverse complement strand
TACTGATGAGCGTGGCAATCGCTAAGGTTGCCAGGCCGATCAGCAGGATATAGGGCCGGTAATTTTTAATGTTTCGAGTGCTCATGTTCTTCAGTGCTCTTAAATGTTTTTATCGTTGTATTTTTATTGTTCCTCTTGCACCTATCGAATTTAGCAAACCCTTTCTATAGAAACTAATCAGAGTTATTTATCACAATATAAAAGTTCAGGGTGTTTGCCGTAAAAGAGAGGGCAGCCTCTTGCGGGGGCTGGCTTGTTATTGACAAGGGGAAGGTGTCTGATAGAAATCGGAATGATTGAATTTCTTTATTTCCTTATTGAAATGCTTGTTTGAACGGTGTTTTTCTTAGACTTTTGGGAGAGGTTTCGGTATAGTTCGTTCCCGAAGTGGATCGGACAATCGCGGAGTGATGAACTCGGAGGAAAGTCCGGGCACCATAGAGCAGAATGCCAGCTAACGGCTGGGCGGCGTGAGTCGACGGAAAGTGCAGCAGAAAACAAACCGCCATCGGCTTGCCGATGGTAAGGGTGAAAAGGTGCGGTAAGAGCGCACCGCACAACTGGCAACAGTTTGTGGCTAGGTAAACCCCATTCGGTGCAAGACCAAATAGGAAAACACGTACTTCGGTACAAGGTGTGGCTCGCACCTGGTTTTCGGGTAGGTTGCTTGAGGAAAGCAGTGATGCTTCTCCCAGATGAATGATTGTCGCCAGAAATGGAACAGAACCCGGCTTATAGATCCACTTTATTTCTTTCCAAATGAAAAAAATGTGCCTTTTCTTGCCATTTTTCAAAAAAAATCAAAAAAATCCCCACTTCTCTCCACTTGCGCGGATTGCAGAGGCATTTTTTCTGTATTTAGTGTCTGTTTTATTTTCTTTTATCTATATGTTGTGGTTCTGCTTGCATGCGCATAGCGATGGATAAAGTATTATTTTTTCTCAAATTCTTAAGCTCTCTACTTAATTTTATTTTTCGATAAGATTTTTAACATATTGAAAAATAAAGAAATAAATTTTTTGTATTTTTGTTTATGATCGCTTGAATTGATCGCTAAGTTATTGGTCTATATAGAAAAATCTTTAATTTTTCCTGTGCAGGGTGCTTGACAGTGGTGTTCAAGTTAAATATAGTGGCGTCAAGTGGTGTTAAGTGGTGAAAAGTGGAAATAAATGTTGTTTTTTAGAGGCATCAACTCGATCAACATGGATGCGAAGGGTCGCTTGGCGATTCCGAAGCGCTACCGTGAATCGATCGAAGAGGCAAGCGACAGTCAATTGGTGGCCACCATTGACTTGCATAGCCCGTGCCTGCTGCTTTATACCATGGATGAATGGGAAGTCATTGAACGTAAGTTAATGTCTTTACCCAATATGGACCCTCAGGCCCGCCTGGTTCAGCGTTTGTTGCTTGGGCATGCATCGGAAATGGAGATGGATGCTCAAGGGCGTATTCTGTTGCCCAGCTTGTTGAGGGAGCACGCGAAGCTGGATAAGAACGTGATTTTGCTTGGGCAGGGAAATAAGTTTGAACTCTGGTCTCAGGATGCATGGGATGCATCCCGTCCGGATATGTTGGACAGTGCCTCGGTCGGAGATGTTTCCGAGTCCCTGGCGAGCTTAAGTTTGTAGACGATGACGGACGCCACGAACGCCTTCGGTCATTATTCGGTCATGCTAAAGGAGTCCGTTGCAGGACTGGCGATTAAGCCGGAGGGGATTTATATCGATTGTACCTTCGGGCGAGGCGGACATAGTCGGGCGATTTTGGACCAATTGACAACAGGGCATTTGTTGGCGATTGATCAGGACCCAGAGGCCATCCGGTTTGCCGAAGCAAACTTTAATGAACCTGGCTTTGAAATACAGTATGGCAGCTTTGAGCATATCAAAGACTATTGTGAGGCAAGGGGCTGGGTTGGAAAGGTAGATGGCATTCTGATTGATCTGGGGGTGTCTTCACCGCAACTGGATGATGCCAGCAGAGGGTTCAGTTTTATGCGGGCAGGTCCATTGGATATGCGAATGGATCCCAATCAGGGCATCAGTGCCAAGGAATGGTTGGAAACAGTCGATGAGAAAACGCTGGCCCAGGTGCTGAAACAGTACGGAGAAGAGCGCTTCTCCGGCAGAATTGCCCGACAGATAAAAGAAGCAGCAAGCGATGGGCGTCTGCAAACGACTTTGGATTTGGCAGAGCTGGTGAAAAAAGCTTCTCCCAAAACAGAGAAAAATAAACATCCTGCAACCCGAACTTTTCAAGCGATCCGTATCGCGGTCAACCGGGAACTGGATGTCTTAAAAACCGTATTAGAGTCTTCGGTGGAAGTGTTGGCGGAAAGCGGTCGGTTGTCGATCATCAGCTTTCACTCGCTAGAAGACCGGATAGTCAAACAATTTATACGTGATCAATCTCAGATGAAGGATTTGTTTCCGGATTCACCGATTCAACTTGAGGTGGTTGAGCCGGTACTCAAAAAAGTGGGAAAACCGATTTTTCCGTCAGAACAGGAGTGTCGAGAAAACCCAAGATCACGAAGTGCGGTGTTGAGGATCGCGCAACGAATTTAACAAATTGAATTTTTCAGTCAGCCGTCACTTGGCGGCTTTGGGACAAGACTTTAATCAGTGTGTAGTAAAAAGGGGAGAATCACATGAAGTTTAATCTGCAAGAAACCATTCCAGAAGATGCTGGTATGCCGAAAATAAAAGTCATTGGACTTGGTGGGGGCGGGGGTAACGCCGTCGATTATATGGTTCGCTCGGAAGTCGAAGGCGTTGATTTCATTTGTGCAAATACCGATGTGCAAGCCCTGAAGAACTCGAGTGTGGATACCTGTATCCAGCTTGGTTCTAATGGCTTGGGTGCTGGCGCAAATCCTGAAAAGGGCATGGAAGCGGCGAAAGAGAATATCGAGCAGGTTAAAGAAGTGCTGAAAGGCGCAGACATGGTGTTTATTACCGCTGGTATGGGCGGTGGAACGGGAACCGGTTCTGCACCGGTTGTCGCTCAAGCCGCTCGCGAAATGGGAATCTTGACCGTGGGTGTGGTCAGTAAACCGTTCGGTTTTGAACGACGCAACAAGGTCGCCGAAGCCGGGATTGAACAGTTGGCGGAACATGTCGATTCGTTGATTACCGTGCCGAATGACAAACTCCTGAAAGTGCTGGGGCGTGATTTCGTATTGGCGAAAGCCTTTGATTATGCCAATGAAGTCTTGCATGGCGCGGTTCAAGGTATCTCGGAATTGGTGACCCGTCCGGGTATGATCAATGTCGACTTCGAGGATTTGAGAACCGTCATGACCGAAAGAGGCGTCGCGATGATGGGCGTCGGGCATGCAACGGGTGAAGAGCGTGCGATTAAAGCCGCCGAAAAAGCGATTGCCAACCCTCTACTGGAAGATATTTCGGTATCGGGTGCAAAAGGGCTTTTGGTGAACATCACTTCCGGACTGGATTTCACTTTGGGTGAATTTAACGAGGTCGGTGATGTCATCGATCAGGTTGCTTCCGACGATGCGAAGGTCATTATCGGAACCTCTATTGATGAATCCATGACGGATGAAATTCGCGTGACAGTGGTGGCAACGGGTTTGTCTGATATTGTCTCTTCCAGTCAGCGTCCTGAAATCGTCAAGCCGAATCTTCAGGCAGTTGAGGCCAATAAGGAAGAAGAAAAGCAGCAAACCATTGAAGCTGTTGAGTCGCCAAAACCAGAAACGGTCAGACCAAAAATGGTTGTGAACGGCGGGGTAACTTCAAGTGTTGAATCGAATTCAAATTACTTAGATATCCCTGCATTCTTACGCCGTCAGGCTGATTAAATTTCGTTAAAGCAGGCATTGCCTGTTTTAACGGAAAGGTCCTAGCGATATGGCGATGCAGTCTCTCCCCGATTCTAGCCAGTTTAAACTTTTTAACTGGCCTAGGATGATTGCATTCGCCATGCTGGGATTTATATGCTTATCTCTCATACTTATCATTCAGGTTCAACATAAAGTCCGTCACCTAGAAACTCGCTATGCAAAAGCTTTGCAAGACGAAGTTGATTTGCGTGAAGAGTTCGGCAAGCTGACCCTGGAGGAACACCATTTGACCGCTTTGGCAAGAGTCGAAGACATCGCACGAACAAAGCTCCATATGACCTTGGAAAAAACGCCTGATAGTCACCATGAACAGACTATTTTTCTAAGCCCTGTCGGGACGCATGGAGACGATAAAACGATTGAGGGCGCATCCGATGCAGCTGAATCCGAATCGCAGAATTAAACGCGACAATATCGTTTATCTGATTATCGTCGTGATGTTTCTTGCGGTTTTTGCCAAAGCGATCGATGTTCAAATCGTTCAAGCCGACTTCCTTCAATCCGAAGGCAATAAACGTCAAATTCGAACCATGACCATTCCCGCACCTCGCGGTGAAATTTATGATCGAAATGGCAAGTTATTGGCATTAAGTACTCCGGTGGATGCGATTTGGGTCGACCCTAAAATCCTTTCTTATTATTTGGATCCGCTCCAGCAACAGCGTTCGTTTGTTGCAGAGCAGCTGACGGCTTCCCAAATCGAACAGCGGAAACGCCAGATTAATGGGGATATCGACAAATATCATCAAATGTTGTCGATGCTTAATTTGGCTGGAAATACTCTGACACCAACCATTCTGGCAAAGAAAAACCGACGGTTTTTATATGTGAAGCGTGGCGTGTTGCCGACGCTTGCGAAAAAAATCGAACAGTTGGATGTTCCAGGTGTCTTTATTCAAAACCAGTACAAGCGTTATTATCCGGCCGGAGAAGTACTGGGGCATGTGGTGGGCTTTACCAATATTGATGACAAAGGCATTTCCGGCATCGAAAAAACCTATAATCAATGGCTTTCCGGTCACTCCGGCAAGAAAGAAGTCATCAAAGACCGGGCAGGACGGGTAGTCGACTTCGTCAAGGATCTGCAACCGGCTAAGCCTGGACATAATATTGAGCTGAGCATTGATGAAGACATACAGTTTTTCTTGTATCACGCGCTGAAAAAAGCCTATATTCGGCATCAGGCAAAATCTGTCGAAGCGGTGATCCTAGATGCGAAAACCGGTGAGATTCTGGCGATGTCCACCGTGCCGAGTTTCAATCCCAATAATCGTAGTCAATTACAGGGCAGCCGGCTGCGAAACCGGGTTATCACCGACCGGCTCGAGCCCGGCTCTCCGGCAAAACCGTTTATCATTGCCAAAGCGCTTGATTTGGGCTTAATCAATACCGATACCGTGATTGACACCAACCCCGGTGCGATCCGTATTCAAGGACAGCGGATTACTGATACGAGAAACCATGGCAAGTTAACGCCCGCCGGTATCATTAAGAAATCGAGTAATATCGGCGCCAGTAAGGTCGCGTTTAAAATGACACCCGATCAGGAATGGGGCATATTGAACGATGTCGGTTTTGGGCAGGATTTGGGGTTGTATTTACCTGGCGAAACGCTTGGTTACCTCAGGCCGCCCAGTGAATGGCAAAAGATCGATCAGGCATCGGCTTCTTTCGGTTATGGTTTTAATATCAACTTGTTGCAGCTGGCCCGTGCTTATACGATTTTTGCCAATCATGGCGTGCTGAAGCCGGTTTCTCTACTGAAGTTGACCCCAAAGCAAGAATCGCAAAAAGCCTCCGACCGCACTGCCGGAGACGGCATTGACGAAGAAAAAGAAGTGAATTTGGATACCAGTTATTCTGCAACGGAAAAGCACCAGGTCATTTCTGCTAGGGTTGCAGATCAGGTCTTAAGGATGATGGAGGGCGTAACCGAACCGGACGGGACGGCGCCTAAGGCAAAAATAGAAGGCTATCGTGTGGCCGGAAAAACTGGAACCGTACATAAAAGTAAAATTGGCGGGTACCAACAAAACGAATATTTCTCCGTCTTTGTCGGTTTGGTACCGGCTTCCAATCCGAAATATATTATGGCCACAGTCGTCAACAAACCCAGTCGGGGCATATATTATGGCGGCTTAGTCGCCGCCCCGATTTTCAGGGAAGTCATGCAGGATGTACTGCGATTAAAGAATATCCCTCCTGATGAAACGATTGCTCAACAGGAAGCGACGCGATGAAAACGATTGGGGCCTTGGCACAATTTCTTGCGGTAACGGGTGGGGTATCGGGTGCTGAATCGTCTGTGGTAACCGATTTGTTCACCGACTCACGTGAAGTGATACCGGGAAGCGCATTTGTCGCGGTACAAGGAACCAAAAAGCACGGAATGGATTTTGCCCAAAAAGCCATCGATCAAGGCGCGGTTTGTATCTTGACCGATCGGCCTGGTGATTATGATGCCTGGTCGATTCCGGTTTGGGTTTCGCCAACCCTGCCGCAGCAATTGTCAGGGTTGGCAGAGTGGTTCTATGACGCTCCGAGCCAGAAAGTGCCAGTGATCGGCATTACCGGCACCAATGGTAAGACTTCAACCAGCCATTATATTGCTCAAATCTTGGATGCTTCCGGTTATCAGGTCGCACTACTGGGGACCCTTGGAAACGGGTTCTTCGGGCAGTTGCAGCCCAGTGCGAATACCACGCTTGAAGTCATCTCACTGAATCGCATGCTGAGAAACTACGCTGATGCCGGCGCGGATTATGTGGTGATGGAAGTATCGTCCCATGCCATTGTCTTGGAACGGATTGCGAAAATGACATTCGAGGTGTTAGCTTTAACCCAGGTGACACGAGATCATCTCGACTTTCATGGAACGGAATCGGCCTATCGTCAAAGTAAAGCCTCACTCTTTCTCGATTACCCGTCCCAATGGCAGGTGTTGAATCTAGAAGACTCGATTGGAAGCGATGTGTATGATCGTTTGAGCGCCAAAGGGCGGACAATTGGTTATGCCAAGGGTTCAGATCAGCTGTCGCGAACTCCCGATTTAAGTTTTGAGTCGCTCGAATTCCTGTCAAACGGGATGACCGGCATGTTGAGGTGGAATGGGCAGCGAATCCAAGTGCAGACGCAACTTATGGGGGCGTTCAATGCAGAAAACCTGCTTTGCGCTCTTGGGGTCTGTCTGGCATGTGGTTTATCGCTCGAATTATTGCCGAAAGCCATTGCCCAATTACGACCGGTATCGGGTAGAATGGAGCAGATTTCCCAATCGCCGGTCATTCTGATCGATTACGCCCATACGCCGGATGCTTTAGAAGCAGTTTTAAAAGCCGTTCAGCAGCATCTTCAATCCGGCAACGCCCGGTTATGGGTGGTGTTCGGTTGCGGTGGCGATCGTGATGTCGGTAAAAGACCCTTGATGGGGCAGATTGCAAACCATTATGCCGACCAGGTCGTGATTACGGACGACAATCCTCGTTTTGAGTCTCCGAAGCAGATCGTGACACAAATTCTGTCCGGCATCGACAAACCTGAGGCCGACAGGGTTCAGGTCATTCATGATCGCTCTCAAGCGATTGAATATGCCGTCCGAACGGCGAAACCGGAAGATATTCTTGTGATTGCCGGCAAAGGTCACGAAGACTATCAAGAGATTAATGGGCAAAAATATCCAATGAAGGATGTGGATATGATCCGTCAGGCGATGCAAAACCGTATGGCAGCAGAAAGTTCACAGGAGGAGTCATGAGTTGGTCTTTAGAAGCGCTGATTGAAGCGACCGAAGGCGTTTTAGCTGGAGAACTGCTTGGAAATGAACCCGTCGTGTTCGACTCCATCTCGACCGATACCCGCACGCTGAAATCAGGTGCGTTATACATTGCGATTAAGGGCGAGCATTTTAACGGCCATGATTTTATTGCCGAAGCGGTCAAACAGGGAGCGGTTGCTGTGTTGATTTCCGAGCCGGTCGATACGATCGTTCCGGCTGTGCTGGTGGAAGATACTCGTCTTGCGTTAGGGATGTTTGCTGCCTGGCATCGACAAAAAATGCCATTGAAAAAGTTAATTGCCGTGACCGGCAGTAACGGCAAAACCACCTGTAAAAACATGATTCGCCATCTGTTGTCGAAAGAGGCGAGGGTCTTGGCGACCGAGGGGAATCTCAACAATGATTTCGGTGTGCCCAGAACCCTGCTGGAGATTACGGAGGAAGACGAGTATGCCGTCATTGAAATGGGAGCGAATCATTCAGGTGAAATCGATTATCTGAGCCGATTGGCACAACCGGATGTGGCCGTGATCACTCTGGCCGCTGGCGCGCACTTGGAAGGCTTTGGCTCATTGGAAGGTGTGATTCGGACAAAGGGCGAAATTCTGGTAGGGCTGACCCCTAATGAAGGTGTGATGGTGCTGAATACAGGATCCCCGGGCTATGACTATTGGCTGGAACAATGCCAAAAGCGCGCGTTGCGTTTGATCACTTTTGGAGTCAATCAAGCGGCGCAGCTATCCTATCATCATTTTCGTCAACAACAGGACGGAATTGTATTCGAGGTTCATTACCGGGAATCGACCTCTGACCCGGTCAAAACGGCCACGGCGACCTTACCTGTGCTGGGAGAGCACAACGCGCTAAATGCGCTTGCGGCAATGGCCGCTGTCATGGCTGCAGGGATTGAGTTTGAAGCACTGCCCCCCAGACTGGCAGATTTTTCCGGTGTGACGGGGCGCTTGCAACAGGTGTCACTGCCCAACGGACTTTTGATTGACGACAGCTACAACGCCAACCCGGATTCTATGAAAGCGGCGTTACGAACGCTCACCAGCTTGGCAGGTGAAAGTCTTGCCTGTTTAGGTGCAATGGCCGAGTTGGGAGAGACGGCTGAGCAGGCACATGAAGATGTCGCTCACTATGCCAGACAACAGGGCGTTCGATATTTATTGGTGTACGGTGAAGCTGCGAAACCAATGATCTCGGCCTTCGGCGAGGGGGCTTATTGGTTCGATAATCACCAGGCATTGGCGGAAAGGGCCGTTGCACTGATTCAAGAGCAAGGCATCAATCACTGTCTGGTCAAAGGCTCCCGTTCATCGAAAATGGAAACGGTGGCAAACCTGATTCAACAACAACTTTTAAGCTAGGAAAGATTTATGCTGATTTATTTGACTGATTATTTAGCGCAGTATGTTTCAGGGTTCGGGGTGTTCAAGTATGTCACCATGCGAACCATTATGAGTGTGCTGACGGCATTGATTCTTTCCTTTCTGATCGGGCCCAAAGTGATCCGGTGGTTGATCCGGTTGAAGGTCGGACAAAGTGTTCGATTGGATGGGCCGGAAACCCACTTGATCAAGACCGGGACGCCAACGATGGGAGGGGTGATGATTTTGTTTTCGGTTTCCATCGCCGTCTTGCTTTGGGGAGATTTAACCAATCATTACCTGTTAATTGTCACTTTGACCATGCTGGGGTTCGGTATCATCGGCTTTATTGATGATTATAAGAAGGTTGCCTTCAAAGATCCGAATGGAATGCGTTCTCGCACCAAATATCTATGGCAGTCGATTATCGGATTTATCGCGGCTTATGCGCTTTATGCCACTGCACAAGTGCCCGCCGAACAACAGTTGCTGATCCCGTACATGAAAGATACCTTTATCTATTTAGGTGCCTGGTCGGTTGTGCTTGCTTATTTTGTTATCGTCGGTACCTCCAATGCGGTCAATCTGACCGACGGACTCGACGGTTTGGCGATTATGCCGACGGTGATGATCTCTGCCGCACTCGGGGTTTTCGCCTATATGACAGGGCATTTATATTTTTCGGCTTACCTGAACATTCCTTATATTCCCGGTGTGGAAGAGTTGGCCATTTTTTGCGCGGCACTGGCCGGTGCCGGACTTGGCTTTTTGTGGTTTAACGCGCATCCGGCTCAGGTCTTTATGGGGGATGTCGGGTCTCTATCGATCGGTGCCGCTTTAGGCGTGGTTGCCGTTGCCGTCAGGCAGGAATTGGTCTTGTTTATCATGGGGGGGATTTTCGTCGCAGAAACCCTTTCGGTGATTTTACAAGTCGGGTCTTATAAGCTACGAAATGGCAAACGAATCTTTTTAATGGCTCCATTGCATCATCATTTCGAACAAAAGGGCTGGCATGAATCCCAAGTCATTGTCCGCTTTTGGATCATCACCATTTTCTTGGTGCTGATCGGGTTGGCAAGCTTGAAAATCCGTTAACAGAAAACTAAAAGGAATAAACATTGTATTTAGTTGTTGGTTTGGGCATAACAGGGCAAAGTGTTCTGCGTTTCTTTCATCAACAAGGCGAGCCTTGTCTAGCATTTGACACCCGTGCGGACTTTGACCTCACCTCATTGGTCGCCGCATATCCGGAGATGAAGTTTGCTAAAGGCCATTTGCCGTCAGAATGGTCGAAATGGGTCGAGACGGTGGTTTTAAGCCCAGGGGTGGCGAAATCGGAAGCCTGGCTTGATATTTTTAAAGCAGCCAATATTCCGATCATCGGAGATATCGAGCTGTTTGCCCGAGCGAGCAGTTGCCCGATTGTCGCCATTACCGGTTCTAATGGTAAAAGCACGGTGACGACTTTGGTGTCGGAAGTCTTAAAGCAGGCCGGGTATTCGGTGGGTATGGGGGGGAATATCGGCGTTCCCGCTTTGGATTTGTTAACAGGGGACAGCACACACGATGTTTATGTTCTGGAACTCTCAAGCTTTCAACTGGAAACAACCTATTCTTTGCATACGGTTTCGGCAACGGTATTGAATATCAGTGAAGATCATATGGATCGCTACGAAGGGCTGAATGATTATCTACAGGCGAAAATGACCATTCTCAATGACACGGAATGGAGTGTTTTACCGGTCGAATTGAAAGAAAGTCCTAATGCGAATCGGGAACGAAGTCTGCATTTCGGCTATTTTGACGGAGCCACTTTAACTGAAAATCAATATGGGGTGATTCATTGCAACGATGAGGATTGGCTAGGTTATGGCCAATCGCCACTGGTTCGGGTGAAAGACATGGCATTGCAGGCAAGGCATCATCAGTTGAATGCTTTGGCAACCCTGGCTTTGTGTCGACCATTCAATTTGGCCGCCTCTTGTTTCCAAACCGTGTTGTCTCGTTTCAAAGGCTTGCCGCATCGGACACAAAAGGTCGCCGAGATTGACGGTGTTGCATGGATTAACGACTCAAAAGGGACCAATGTCGGCGCGACACTGGCTGCAATGAAAAGCTTGGCGATGCAGACGCAAGGCAAGTTGATTCTGTTGGCGGGCGGGGTCGGTAAAGATGCCGATTTTTC
>JAWVWZ010000019.1:0-11741 GCA_033723505.1 Hydrogenovibrio sp. | reverse complement strand
TATTCCGGCGGAGTGGCATCTTTCCGATCAGTTTATTCATCAAATGCCCGAGAACTCGACGCTGCAGTAACTTAAATCGACCAGACTCGATCGGCAAGTGTGGTAATGAGAATCACCAACCCAACCCAATGATTGTTGAGAAAGACTTGGAATGCCAGCTTTGGCGAATGTTTTGAGAGTAGATATTGATGATAAAGAAACCATCCGGCCACCACCAGCAGACCGAATTGATAAATGGAACCAAGCATAAAAAGTTGTCCAACCCACACCAGTAGCCCCAACATCATCAGTTGGAACACACCGATCATCAGGTTGACATAGCGACCAAACAAAATGGCTGTCGACTTCACTCCGATTTTCAAGTCATCTTCTTTATCCGCCAGAGCATACGCGGTGTCATAGACCAGTGCCCAGACCATGGTGACGGCAAATATCGACCACGCCTGCCAGGGCACCTGGTTTTGCACTGCCGAAAAAGCCATCGGCACTGCCCACGCAAATGCAGCACCTAAAAATGCTTGGGGCCAATAGGTGTGACGCTTCATAAAAGGATACAGCGCAGATAGCAACACAGCGCCCAACGACAGCGCGATGGTCAATGGATTAAGCAACAGCACCAATCCCAATCCGGTCAAACACAATAGACCAAAAAAGACTAATGCTTGTTTTTCACTGATGGCGCCAGTAGCTAAGGGTCTTTGACAGGTTCGGGCGACATGACCGTCGATATTACGATCAGCATAATCATTGATGACGCACCCGGCCGAACGCATCACAACAGCGCCGAGTGTGAAGATCAAGAGCAAATTCCAAGTGGGTAACCCATCGGATGCGAGCACGAGCGCCCAAAGAGCTGGCCAAAGCACTAAGTAAATACCGATAGGGCGATTGAGACGGGTTAATTGAAATAATGCGATGAGGGTCGGTTTATTCATCATCTGTCAGTTGTGCGAGCAATTGTTCCATCGCCGGCTTTGCGGCCGGATTCATTTCCAGGTGCGATGCCGGTACCCCTTGGTTTTCGGAGAAGTGAAACCAGACATTGGCCTCGCGATCCTCCAGTTGTTTCTGCCAGTGCATGATATAGGCCCAGCCAATGAAATGACTTTGTCCACCTTCTTGTGATACCAGATCCCAACCCGAGTCGGTCATCTTTTTCTGGAAAGCATCTGCCTGATTCGGTTCGATTTGCATATAGATCATAAAGATTCCTTACGCCGGTGCCCAGCCTGGCAGATTTATTGTTTTTTCGGCTTTTGCCAGCCTTTAACCGTCAGCTGTTTTGAGCGCGACAGCGTCAACTCATCTGCCGGTGCCAGTTTGGTGATGGTCGATCCGGCCCCAATGGTCGCGCCACTTTCCACAATCACCGGTGCCACCAGTTGGGTGTCCGAGCCGACAAACACATGATCACCGATAATCGTTTGGTGTTTGTTGACCCCATCATAATTGCAGGTGATCGTTCCGGCTCCGATATTGCAGCCTTTCCCCATCTGGGTATCGCCGATATAACTTAAATGATTCACCTTGGAACCGGCATCGATTTTCGCTTTTTTTGTTTCGACAAAATTGCCGATCTTAACGCTCTGCGCCAGTTCCGTACCGGGTCTGAGTCGTGCATAAGGCCCGATCACGCAGGCTTGCCCGACCTGAGCGTCCTCAATATGGGAGAAGGCTTCAATTTTTGTATCGTTTGCGATGTGGCAGTTTTTCAGTACACAGTTCGGTCCAATGACGACGCGATCCCCAAGCGTCACCTTGCCTTCGAATACCACATTCACATCAATCAACACATCCTGCCCGATGTCGACACTGCCGCGAATGTCGATTCTGCTGGCATCCATCAGAGTCGCCCCGTTCACCATCAAGTCTTCGGCCATTTGCGCCTGGTACGCTCTTTCTAAATTTTGCAATTGTACCTTGTTATTGACACCCAGCACCTCGATCAAATTGTCCGGCTCGGTTGTCGCCACTGAACGGCCCTCTTCGACGCACATGGCAATGATGTCGGTTAAGTAATATTCGGATTGGGCATTATCGCAGGAAAGTCGATCCAGCCATTGCATCAGATATTTCCCCTTAACCGCCATAATCCCGGTATTCACTTCCCGAATCTGCTTTTGTTCAGGGGACGCATCTTTTTCTTCGACGATTTCCGTCACTTGATGATGGTGATCTCTAACGATTCGACCATAGCCGGTCGAATCTTCCAGCGTCATGGTCAGCAACGACAAGGGAGATTGCTCACTCACCAAGCCCAGCAAATCCTGCAAGGTTGCCAATCGGGTCAAGGGGACGTCGCCATAGAGGATCAGCACCACATCGTCATCCTGGTAGTAAGCATTGGCTTGCATCACCGCATGCCCCGTGCCCAGCTGTTGCTCCTGCATAACATATTGAACCCGTTCATGTTGAATCTGGGTCTGTACTCTCTCGGCACCGTGGCCGATGACGGTAACAATCTGATCCGTCGGTAACTGTTCGGCCGTTTCAATCACGTGAGCCAACAACGGCTTCATTGCCAGGGGCTGTAATACCTTTGGCAAACTCGATTTCATTCGAGTACCTTTTCCTGCTGCAAGAATCACGACTTTTAACGACATAGCCACCTACTTTCCAATATTTTGATTTAACGTGTTTCAGTTATTATAAAAAAAATCTCTCTGCCCGTTATGAATGGCCGAAATTTTTTTCTGAATAACTAAAAAAAAAGCGCCCGAAGGCGCTTTTTATGACTTAGATTAACGATTACGCCAACCCAGTTTTATGCAAACGATCACGCAATTTGGTGATGGTTTGAATTTGCGCAACGGCTTCGGCCAATTCCACTTGGGCTCTCGCAATATCGGTATCCGATTTTGCTTGATCCATGGCTTCTTCAGCTCGGCGTTTTGCATCTTCAGCAGCTGCTTGATCCAAGTCTTCGGCACGGATCGCAGTATCGGCCAAAATCGTCACCACGGATGGCTGGATTTCGATGATACCACTGTTGATGAAGAACAAATCTTCTTCATCACCGCTGACAACACGGACTTGACCAGGTTTCAACTGACTTAAGAACTGGGTATGGTGCGGCAGGATTCCTACCTCACCATCGGCAGCCTGTGCAAACACTCTGTCCGCCTTACCGGAGAAAAGAGATCCTTCTGCACTTACAATATCGACTTGCATTGAGACTGCCATAATCAATTAACCTTCGTATTTTTTAGCTTTCTCTAAAACTTCATCAATATCACCTGCATACATAAATGCCTGTTCAGGGATATGATCCAATTCACCGCTGATGATCATCTTGAAACCACGGATAGTTTCTTTCAGAGGAACATAACGTCCATCTTCACCAGTGAACACTTTCGCAACGAAGTAAGGCTGAGAGAAGAAACGTTGCATCTTACGAGCACGTGCGACCGTTGCACGGTCTTCTTCAGAAAGCTCATCCATACCTAGGATCGCGATGATGTCTTTAAGCTCTTTATAACGCTGAAGCGTTTGCTGAACATCACGGGCAACTTCATAATGCTCTTGACCAACAACTTGTGGGTCTAGCTGACGAGAAGTTGAATCCAATGGATCGATTGCAGGGTAAATCCCTGTTTCAGCGATCGCACGGTTCAATACAACAGTCGCATCCAAGTGAGCGAATGTTGTAGCAGGAGCCGGGTCAGTCAAGTCATCCGCAGGAACGTATACCGCCTGAATCGATGTGATCGAACCAGTTTTAGTTGAAGTAATACGCTCTTGAATCATCCCCATCTCTTCACCAAGCGTTGGCTGGTAACCTACTGCTGATGGCATACGTCCTAGCAATGCAGATACTTCTGTACCAGCAAGCGTATAACGGTAGATGTTATCTACGAAGAACAGGATGTCACGACCTTCGTCACGGAAGTATTCTGCCATTGTCAAACCAGTCAAGGCAACACGTAGACGGTTTCCTGGTGGCTCATTCATCTGACCGTAAACCAGAGCAACTTTATCCAGTACTCCAGACTCTTCCATTTCGTAGTAGAAATCGTTCCCTTCACGAGTACGCTCACCAACACCAGCAAAAACAGAATAACCTGAGTGCTCGATCGCGATGTTACGGATCAATTCCATCATGTTAACGGTTTTACCAACACCGGCACCACCGAATAGACCAACTTTACCACCCTTAGCGAATGGACAGATCAAATCGATAACCTTAACACCTGTTTCTAGAAGCTCTTGTGAAGCTGCCAGTTCGTCAAACTTAGGTGCACGACGGTGAATTGTGTTTTTTTCTTCAGCTTCTACAGGACCCGCATTATCGATTGGGTTCCCAAGAACGTCGAAGATACGACCTAGTGTTGCTTTACCTACTGGAACAGAAATCGCTTCGCCAGTATTTGTTACAGCCATACCACGCTTTAAACCGTCAGATGAACCCATTGCGATTGCACGCACTTGGTCATCACCGATTTGTTGCTGAACTTCTAGCGTTAGACCTAGTTCATCAACTTTTAAAGCGTCATAGATTTTTGGTAAATCAGCACCTTTAAACTCGACGTCAATAACTGCGCCGATTACTTGTACTATTTTTCCACTCATAATCTTTAACCTTTTATTGAAATCCTTCAAACTTAAACAGCGGATGAACCAGCAACAATTTCTGACAATTCTTGCGTGATTGCAGCCTGACGAGCTTTGTTATACGCCAGTTTCAGGTCTTTAATCATTTCACCTGCATTATCTGTCGCATTCTTCATCGCTATCATTCGAGCGCCTTGCTCGCATGCCGCGTTCTCAACCACCGCACCATACACAGTGCTTTCAACATAACGACGCATCAACAAATCCAATGCGGTTTTTGCATCAGGTTCATATAGATAGTCCCAATGCGTTTCGTTTGCTGAATCATCTGACTCAATCGGGATCAACTTATTGATCGTCGGATTTTGTGCCATGGTGTTGACGAATTCGTTGGAAGCCAAATAAACTTCATCGATTTCACCTTCATCATAACGATCCAAGACCACTTTTACGGTCCCGATTAAATCTTCGATATGAGGCTTGTCTCCCAAGTCGGCAACTGTCGCGACAACGTTTCCGCCATAAGAACGGAAGAACGCTTGTGCTTTGTTACCAACCAGAGCCAACTCAACCTCAACCCCTGATTCTTGCCAGTTTTTCAACACTGGTAAGGCTTTGCGGAATAAGTTTGAATTTAAACCACCACATAAACCACGATCGGAAGAGATCATAATCAAAGCAACACGCTTCACGTTCTCACGTGGCTGAGTGTAAGGATGCTTATACTCAGGATGCGCACCGGCAACATGATTAATCACTCTTTTGACTTTTTCAACATATGGCTTAGTAGCTTCCATGCGCGCTTGCGCTTTACGCATTTTAGAAGCCGCCACCATTTCCATGGCTTTGGTGATTTTCTTGGTATTTGTTACGGAAGCAATTTTTGCCCGTATTTCTTTACTACCGCCTGCCATGGACTACCCCTTTAGTAAACGCCGTTTGCTTTGAAAGCTTCAATACAAGCTTTTACACCTGCAATGATGTCGTCATTCCAGTCGCCTTTTTCATTGATTTTGGCGGCCAGATCAGCATGCTCGGAGTTCAAGAAAGCGTGCAATGCCGCTTCGAAATCCAACACTTTGTCGACTTCAATATCATCAAGATAGCCTTCGTTTGCTGCGTAAAGTGAAGTAGCCATTTCAGCGATAGTCAATGGAGCATATTGCTTTTGCTTCATCAATTCTGTAACACGCTTACCACGCTCAAGCTGTGCCTTCGTTGCCGCATCCAAGTCAGATGCGAACTGAGCAAATGCAGCCAATTCACGGTATTGAGCCAAGTCAAGACGGATACCACCACCCAACTTCTTGATCGCTTTGGTTTGAGCCGCACCACCAACACGTGATACAGACAGACCAGCGTTTACAGCAGGACGGATACCTTGAGAGAACAAACCTGTTTCAAGGAAGATCTGACCATCTGTAATCGAAATTACGTTGGTAGGAACGAATGCAGAAACGTCACCCGCTTGAGTTTCAATAATCGGTAGAGCAGTCAAAGAACCAGTCTTACCTTTTACTTCACCGTTAGTGAATTTTTCAACATAATCAGCGCTTACACGAGCTGCACGCTCAAGCAAACGTGAATGTAGATAGAATACATCACCAGGGAAAGCTTCACGTCCTGGAGGACGACGCAATAAAAGTGATACCTGACGGTAAGCTTGTGCCTGCTTAGTCAAATCATCATAGATGATCAACGCATCTTCACCACGGTCACGATAGTATTCACCCATCGCACACCCTGCATAAGCAGCCATGTACTGAAGTGCAGCAGGATCAGAAGCGTTCGCTGCAACGATAACAGTGTTATCCATCGCGCCATACTCTTCCAGCTTACGTCTAACGTTATTTACGGTTGAAGCTTTTTGCCCCATTGCAACGTAAACACATTTAACACCAGTATTCTTCTGAGAAATGATCGCATCGACCGCGATTGCTGTTTTACCAGTTTGACGGTCACCGATGATCAACTCACGCTGACCACGACCAACCGGAATCATCGAGTCGATTGACTTGATCCCTGTCATCATTGGCTGATCAACTGATTGACGATCGATTACACCCGGAGCGATACGCTCGATTGGGGAAGTAACCTTCGTGTCGATTGACCCTTTACCATCGATCGGACGTCCTAGCGCGTCAACAACGCGGCCTAGCATTTCAGGTCCAACCGGTACTTCAAGAATGCGACCAGTACAAGTTACTTTGTCACCTTCAGAGATGTGCTCAAATTCACCTAATACAACAACACCGACTGAATCACGCTCAAGGTTAAGCGCCATACCGAAAGTGTTTTCATCAAATTGAACCATCTCACCATACATTACATCTGATACGCCGTGAATCAGAGCGATACCGTCAGCGATGCTAACGACCGTTCCTTCACTGCCAGATTCCGCAGCGCTGTCAAAACCTTTGATACGGTCTTTGATCAAGCTGCTAATTTCAGAGGCATTCAATTGCATGTGTGTTCCTCTCCATTATTGGGCGATTGCTGCGCCAAGTTTGTTTAACTGCGATAGTGCCGAGCCATCTATTGCCCAGTCACCGACGATGATTTTGATGCCAGCGATTAACGAAGGATCTTCTTCATAGTTAATTTCAACTTCCGCATCAAACTTAGCATTTAAAGCAGCACTTAATTTTTTCTTCTGCTCAACCGTAGCTGCACGTGCTGAAATAACGGTTGCTCTCACTCGACTTTCTTCTTCCGCTTTCAATCCCTCAAAGATTTCAGCGACTTCACAAAGCGCGATCAAACGTTTGTTCTCAGCCATTACAGTCACCAAGTTTTTCGCTTCGGCGCTCAGTTTGCCATCCATGACAGAGTTGATTACTTCAATCAGCTCATCCATCGTCGTAGTCGGCTTAGCCATAAATGCCTGCATCGCTTCATCAGAAACGATCGCTGCCAAATTGGCCAGTTCATGAGACCAGCTTTCCAACTTGCCTTGCTCTTTTGCAACAGCAAAAACTGCTTCAGCATAAGGTCTTGCAATTGTCATTAATTCTGCCATAGAGTTATCCTTAGATTGATTTTACTAAGGCTTCTAGCATGTCGTTATGAGCAGCAGCATTAACTTCTTTCTTAAGAATTTTTTCTGCTCCATCTACTACTAAACCAGACACTTCTTTACGAAGCTCTTCTTTAGCACGACTTACTTCTTGCTCTAATTCTGCTTGGGCGGCAGCTTTGATACGGTCAGCTTCTTCAGTGGCCTTAATTTTCGCATCTTCTACGATTTCAGAACCACGCTTTTCAGCTTGACTTAGTACATTTTGAGCTTGGGATTTGGCTTCTTTCAGCAATTCTTTTGCCTTTTGTTCTGCCAATTCCAGCTCATGCTTACCTTTCTCAGCTGCTGAAAGACCGTCAGCAATTCTCTTCTGACGCTCTTCCATTAACTTCGATAGCGGCCCCCACAGCACTTTGTTCACAAACCAAATCAATAGCACAAATGCAATAATTTGGATGAGAAGCGTTGCGTTAATACTCACAGTGGTTACCTCGCCATTCGTTATTAAAAATAAGGGTTATGCTATTGCCTAGGATTATGCACCTAGAGCAGCTTGCATTGCACCTACGAACGGGTTAGCGAATAGGAACCACATTGCGAATGCCAAGATAATGAATGGGAAAGATTCCATCAAACCGGCAAAAATGAACATGTTTGTCATAAGAACTGGACGCATTTCAGGTTGACGAGCAATCCCTTCTAGAGTTTTAGAACAGATTAGACCCCAACCGATAGCTGAACCAAGTCCAGCCGCAGCCAAGATAACACCAACACCAATTGCCGTAGCAGCATAAATGTCCGCAATAAATTGAGCTTCCATTTAGTTTACTCCTTAAAGTTAATATTAAAGTTAAAGTTAAAAAAGCTTTTTACCTATATTGGTTTGACAGGTAGGTTGCTTAAACCTTTCAGAGGCTGAATGTGCCCCTATATTCTTTTTACCGAATACTTAGTGATCGTCTTCGTGAGCCATCCCTAAGTAAACAATTGTAAGCACCATAAAGATAAAGGCTTGTAGCGTGATTACCAACAAGTGGAAAATCAACCAGCCCAAATCCAACAACACTTGAAGTGGTGCCCAGAATAAAGCAGCAGCACCTACTGCCAAAGTTCCACCGATCAAAGCGATCAATAGGAATACGAGTTCCCCTGCAAACATGTTACCGAACAAACGCAGTGCAAGAGAAAGTGGTTTAGACACTTCTTCGATCAACGTCATGACGATATTTACAGGAACAAGGAATTTACCAAACGGATGGAACAGGAACATTTTGATGAACCCGACAATCCCTTTAACCTTGATGTTATAGAAAACGATCAATGCGAAAACTGTGAAAGCCATCGCCAAAGTGGTGTTCAAATCGGTTGTCGGAACGACCTTAAGGTGTGCATGAGGGTCACCTGTTACGATTTGATACAAATACGGAAGTAAATCGACTGGGATCAAATCCATGAAGTTCATGATCCAAACCCATAGGAAAATGGTCAATGCAAGTGGCGCAATCAGCGGATTATGGCCGGGAAAAGCATCTTTCACGTTCGTTGCAACGAAATCCAGAATACTTTCTACGAAGTTTTGGAAACCGCCGGGGGTTCCAGATTCCAAACGTCTACCCAGGCGTGCTGCCACAAAAATAATCAACGCACCCAACAATAAACTAATTACGATAGTATCGAGGTTAAATGTCCAAAACCCTTCACCAATATGATTGTTGGTCAAGTGATGCTGGATATACTCGACAGTACCCATTTTTTCAGCACTCAAGGTCCTTCTCCTTAGTCAGTCAAACGTCGCTTACCCTTCAAATTGAACATCTGGCCGGCCTGCATCAACACAAAGGTCAATACTACCGCCATCGGATCAAGCTTCAGGAGCGACAGCCCTAATACAAATAACACAGCCAATAGAACGAATCTAATCACTGCACTCAAATATAAAATCAATATGCCTGCTTTCGGCTCTGTTTCAGCTCTTTTATTGGCTTTTTCAAAGGTCAGACCCAACAATAGGATATTGGCGGCGCCAATGAATAAGCCGTATAAAGCAGATTCCCATAATCCCTGGGTTGCGAAAACTATCAAGCAGGCCAGCCCGATCAGGCCTTGAATTTTCAAAGATTGAGAGACACTTTTAACTTGCATCCCTATCCCTTCTTATCTGTTTGTTCGGATGAATCGGATTCCAAAGGCGCGTTTTCTTGCTTGCCCATGGAGGTGTCCATCAAATCCATCTTCCCTAGTAATTTGTGTACTTTTAGAATGCCACCGATAAATCCAAGCACACCGCAACTTAATAAAAAGAGCGGCGTTGTGTCCAGTAGCTGGTCAAACACATAACCGACCAGAAACCCTGCAACAATCATGCTTGTGAACATCGAACCCGCGCTCAACAACAGAAAATTCAGTGCTGGCTTTGGTTTTCTCGGAGAGGATTTCTCCCCTGTTTTTTGGGTGTCATTCACGCTTTTTTGTACTCTGCGATTTTTGCTTTTGGACGGATTGTTTCGTCCAAGTTAAACGGCATGAAATAATAGCCGTTTCTATAACTAAAATCTAGTGATATTCAAACTATTTTTATAGCACTACTAGATATAGTTATTGCACAAATTTTAAACACCATATGTGTTCGAAAATGCCTCTCGACATTAATATTTTTAATCCGCTGCCATTAACAATCAGGCAAGTTGTTCCAACAATCTTTGCAACTCTTCTTCCGATCCGTAACTCAGTTCGATCTTCCCTTTCCCATTCGCGCCATGATTGATGCGAACCTTCGCCGACATCTTTTCTGCGATCTGGTTTTGTTTCTGCACATAGTGCTTTGCCAGCTCCGGCTTTTTCGCCTTTTTCAAACGCCCCGGCACCAGGATGGATTGAACCGCCTGTTCCATCTCTCTGACCGTCCAGTTTTTATCAATCGACTTTTGTGCAAGACTCAACTGCTGCTCTTCGGGTAACGTGATGATGGCTCTGGCATGCCCCATGGTTAAAGCGCCCTGATGCAGCCATTCCTGAATCTTTTCAGGTAACTTCAATAGTCTCAACAGGTTTGTCACCGCCGTTCGGGAACGTCCAACGGCGTCGGCAACCGATTGCTGCGTCAATTCAAACTCTTTCATCAGACGCTTCAAGCCCAGCGCTGTCTCAATGGGATTCAAGTCTTCGCGCTGAATATTTTCTATCAGTGCCATTGCCAATGTTGTCTGGTTGTCGGCCTGGCGGATCACCACCGGCACCGAGGTCAAGCCCGCAATCCTCGCAGCACGCCAGCGACGTTCGCCCGCAATGATTTCATAAAAATCATCGTCGGCAATCTTCACCACTATTGGCTGCACGATTCCTTGCAGTCGAATGGAATCGGCTAATTCAGACAGGGCGTCTTCGTCAAATCTGTATCTCGGTTGATAAACCCCTGGCTTAAGCTTATCAATGGCAACTTTCTCGACTCTTAAATCCGAAACGTTAGATTCTACTTTTTGTTTCGCACCATAAAGCGCTCTAACACCGCCTTTTCCCATTCCTCTTTTTTTTGCCATTGTCCCTGTCTCGTTTTTATATTTTGGTTTTTCGAATCAATTCATTTGCCAAAGCCAGATAGGCGACGGCGCCATTTGAGCCGATATCATAGTCCAAAATCGACTCTCCATGACTTGGGGCTTCCGCCAAACGTACATTTCTTGGAATAATCGTCTGCAACACCTTCATCCCGAAATGGGCCACCAACTCGTTGGATACGTCATTTGCCAAATTGTTACGGCGATCGTGCATGGTGCGCAATAAACCATCGATATGCAGATCCGGATTCAAATCCTCCTGAACCGCTTCGATGGTGTCCATCAAGGCGGACAAGCCTTCCAACGCAAAAAATTCGCATTGCACCGGCACGAGAATACCATCGGCAGCGGTCAAAGCATTCAATGTCAGCATATTCAAAGTCGGCGGACAGTCGATGATAATGGCATCATAGCTGTCACGCACTTTTTTCAGGGCTTTTCTCAGTCGCTTTGGGCCTTTACTTTCGTCGATGAGTTCAACTTCGGCCGCCGTTAATTCACTGTTGGCACCGATGACATCCAGTCCATCAACCTCCGAGGCGATTGCAACATCTTTGGCCTTCTCATCGCCGATCAGCAAATCGTAGGCGGAGACCTCCAGTGCATCCTTGTCGATT
>JAWVWZ010000018.1:0-12286 GCA_033723505.1 Hydrogenovibrio sp. | reverse complement strand
TGGATATGAGTTTCCAGTAGATATTTGACGTTCAATCCCAACTCTTCAATATGCTGCATGTCGCGCTCGACCTGTTCAGCGACGGAATCGATCACCGCGGCTTCTTTGGTGGCTTCGTCCCAGACTAGATAAGTATAAGTCCAAGTCTCGTAATCAAATAGTTGACGGATTTTCATATAGCAAACACCTCTTTACATTTCGGTAGATCGAATGCCAGACAGGCCATTCGATACCGTTTTTATTGGTCATTTTAATTGCCGGCGGCAATTGAATGGCAGCCATTATTGCACCAAATTAGAAAATTAGCAATTACTGATAATTGGTCTTACAAGGTTTAGATAAAGTTATGATATATAAATAAATTTTATATCAAGTTTCAGGTATCGAAATTTGTTAAAGTCATGTGTTGGAAATCTGCCAGGCTGGGGTTATTGTCTCGCTGTGATCCAGACCAGGTGATAGCCGAATTGGGTTTTGACAGGTCCGTGGACCTGGGATAGGGCTTCATTGAAAACGACGGCATCAAATTCGGGCACCATGCGACCCGGAGCAAACTGTCCCAGATCACCGCCAACTCGCCCGGAAGGACAAAGAGAAACCTCTCTGGCCAGACGGTCAAAATCCTCGAGGGTTTGAATCTGTTGTTTGAGTGCCAGACATTCGGCTTCATCTTCAACCAGAATGTGGCGGGCTTTGGCTTTAGGCATAATGTTGGCTCGGCGCATCAGAATGTTATCCATCATATCCAATTTCCGGACTATTTGATAGTGACGGCGCCATCAGAGCGACGCCGAGATTGGATATTGAGCGGTTCTCGCGTAAAATGCTCGTCTATTTCAATTTTACTCAAGCTTTCCCGATTTCATGTCAAATGTGATGGACCCCCACAATTCGGCCGCAATTCAAAATGCCATCAATCAAGCTTTGGTAAAGGACCGTTTTGCTCTGAAAAAGCAGTTGGCTCGTTTTGGGCTGGAGAACTTGTCTGAAGCCGAGTTGAGTGCGCTGGCCGAGACCCCAGCCTGGCAGAAATTCATCAGCCGCCTTGCCGCTTCGATCGAAACGGTCGAGTTGAATCGTCAATCCGTGCCGAAGATTGAGTATGACGATCATTTACCCATCGCCAAGCGTCGGCAAGAGTTATTGGCGTTGATTCAGTCCCATCAGGTGGTGGTGATTGCCGGGGAAACCGGGTCGGGGAAGACCACCCAGATTCCGAAAATCTGTCTGGAAGCTGGACGAGGGGTGTTTGGCCGCATCGGTTGTACCCAGCCGCGGCGTTTGGCCGCAAGAAGTGTGGCCGAGCGCATTGCCGAAGAATTGGGCTCCAGTTTGGGTGAACTGGTCGGGTATCAAGTTCGCTTTCACGATCAGGTGCACAAACACAGCCTGATGAAAGTCATGACCGACGGAATTCTGCTGGCGGAAATCCAAAACGATCCCTTTCTTAATCAGTATGACACCATCATTATCGATGAGGCGCACGAGCGTTCGATCAATATCGATTTTCTACTGGGCATTCTGAAAAAACTTTTGCCGAAGCGGCCGGACCTTAAGGTCATCATCACTTCAGCGACCATTGATACCGAGCGGTTTTCAAAGCACTTCAACGGCGCACCGGTCATCGAGGTCAGCGGCCGGACCTATCCGGTGGAAATCCGTTATCGTCCGTTGATAAAGATCGAAGATGACGATGGCAATGAATTCGAGCAGGATATTCCGACGGCCATCGCGCATGCACTCGAGGAATTGTCAGAAGAAGATCCGTTCGGCGATGTACTGGTCTTTCAGGTCGGCGAACGCGATATCAAGGAAACCGCCGAGGTATTGCGAAAGCAGCAGCTCAAGCATACTGAAATCATTCCGCTTTATGCCCGCTTGTCGATGGCGGAACAAAATAAAGTATTTCAGACGTCGCAAAAACGGCGGGTGATTCTTTCCACCAATGTTGCCGAAACCTCGTTGACGGTGCCGGGCATCAAGTTCGTCATCGATCCGGGACAGGTCAGAATCAGTCGCTACAGCGTTCGCTCGAAAGTGCAGCGCCTGCCGATTGAAAAAATCTCCCAGGCTTCCGCCAATCAACGGGCAGGTCGTTGCGGCCGGGTTTCTTCGGGGATATGTATTCGCCTCTATGACGAAGAAGACTTTCAGTCCCGGCCGGAATTCACACCACCGGAAATTCATCGAACGTCTCTGGCATCGGTCATTCTGCAAATGAATATCATGCGCCTGGGATCGGTCAACCAATTCCCGTTTATCGAACCGCCGGAAGACAAGGCGGTCAATGATGGTTTTCGCCAGCTTCAGGAAATCGGTGCGCTGGACGATAAGCGTCGTTTAACGGAATCGGGCAGCCAACTGGCGAAACTGCCGTTGGATCCGCGTATGGCGAAAATGGTGCTCGAAGGGCAGAAAAACAATGTGCTTGCCGAGGTGCTGGTGATTGCTTCGGCATTGAGTATTCAGGATCCTCGGGACATGAACGAATCCAATCGTCAGGCTGCGAATCAGGCGCATAAAGCTTTTGAGGACGAGCGTTCGGATTTCCTGTTCTTTCTGAATTTATGGCGTTTTTATGAGGACAAGCGTCGTCACCTCAGTCAAAACAAATTGCGAAAACTCTGCAAAACCAATTTTTTATCCTATCTGAGGATGAAAGAATGGCACGACCTGTTTTTTCAGCTGGAAATGAGCCTGAAGCGCATCGGCATCAAGATTGGCGAGTTGCATCTTTATGAAGAAGTGACGAAGCACGACAAGGTGGTGGGCGAGCGTCTGGCGGATGTGCATTCCATCGCCGTGCATCGGTCGTTGATGGCCGGTTTGCTCGGCAACATCGCCATGCGCGACGAAGACAACGTCTATTTGGGGGCGCGCAACACCAAGTTGTTTATTCATCCCAGTTCGGTATTGTTCAAGCGTAAGCCCAAGTGGATGCTCTCCGGAGAGCTGGTGGAAACCACCAAACTCTATGCGAGAAATAATGCCGTCATTGATGTGCGCTGGGTGGAAAGCCTGGCACCGCATTTGATCAAACACAGCTATGCCGATCCGCATTGGCAAAAGAAATCGGGGCAGGTGGGCGCATATGAGTCGATCACGCTTTATGGACTGCCGATCGTCAATCGTCGTCCCTGCAATTACGGACTGATCAATCCGGCAGAGTCCCATAAGATTTTTTTGAGGCATGCATTGGTGGAAGGCGAGATGAATTCCCGTGCCGGTTTTTTCGTGCATAACCAGAAGTTGATTGCTGACATTCATCAGGTCGAATCCAAGCTTCGCCGCCCGGACTTCCTAGTGGATGACGAGGCGCTTTATACCTTTTATCAGGAGAAAATACCGGCACATATCTACAACCAGCCAGCGTTCGACAAATGGGTGAAAAAAGCCGAAAAACAGCAGCCGGAATTGATCGAATCTCTGCATCTGACGCGTGAGTTTTTGCTGAAACAAACCATCGATGCCACAGTCGACATCGACTATCCCGATCAGATCCGCTTGAAGAACCGGTTGCAGTTCAATGTCGATTACCGTTTCGAGCCGGGTAAAAAGCAGGATGGTTTGGTTATCAAAATCCCATTGTCAAATTTGAATCTGGTTCAGGCGTCCGATTTCGAATGGTTGACACCGGGATTGCTGAAAGAAAAAACTGCCTGTTATATCAAAGCTTTGCCCAAACAACTGCGAAAGCAGTTTATTCCGGCGCCGCAGTATGCCGAGCTGGCGCTTGCAGAGATGTCGCCGGATAAGACCCTCAATGGCGGCAAGGGTAACCGGGAGCCTTATCTGAATCAATTGGTATGGGCGCTGAATCGTCGAGCGACACAGAAGGTCTCGGTGAATGATTTTCAGGCGGTTGAACTGCCCGATCACTTAATTCCTTATTTCGTATTGGAAGACGACAAGGGTAAGAAGCTGGCGGAAGAAACCGATCTGGAAAAACTCAAGCGCGACTATCAGCATCTGGTCGATGCTTTGATCGAGAAGCATCAGCAGCATCGTGATGATCGCGACTCGGACAACCGCAAGGTGGAAGCCTGGGATTTCGGGGATTTGGCCGACACGCAAATCATTCGCTCCAAAGGGGCGGAAATGGTTGCCTATCCAGCCCTTCAAGTCTCCGGAGATGACATCGAATTGGCTTTGGTCGGTGACGAGCAAACCGCGCAGACCCAGCATGGTGATGCAGTATTGGCGTTGATTGTCAAAGCCTTGGTCGACAAGGAAAAGTATCTGCAGAAAAAACTGCCGTTGCAAAAGGCCTGTTTGTGTTATGCGCCTTATGGCACCTGTCAGGATCTGACGCAACAAGTGATTGATCGTGCCTTGCATCAATTGGTACCGCAGCCGGAAAAAATCCGTCAACAGGCGCGTTTCGAAGAAGTGCTTGAGACTGTTCGAAGCCAGTGGATCGAAACCGCGCAGCAGGTTGCCAAGCAGGTAAACGATATCCTGACGGGCCATCAAAAGATCGCCAAAAAGGTCAAAGGCAAGGTCAACCCGAGGTGGTTGGCTTCCATCGCCGATATCCAGCAACAGTTGGATGGCTTGATCAGCAAGGACTTTGTGCGCAATACGCCGGATGAGTGGTTTGCTCAGTTGCCGAGATATTTGCAGGGACTGGAAAAGCGGTTGGAGAAAATCGATTTGGATCCGGCAAAGGACCAGTTGGCAATTCGTCAGATTCAGCCGTTATTGAACGATTATGACAAACTGAAAAAAGAACCCGCCTACCAAAACGACCCCCGCCTGGTAGATTTTCGCTGGATGCTGGAAGAACTGCGCTTGTCGCTTTTCGCCCAGCCGATGAAAACCCTGAAGCCTGTATCGATTCAACGTTTGGAAAAAGCTTTAAAGCAGTTTTAACAATGCCGGTAGTACAAAACGGGTTGCTTCAGGCATAAAAAAAGCGAGCCGTAGCTCGCTTTTTTATCAATTCAACGTGGCGGGATTAAAGCGCGACGATGTTTTCTGCTTGTGGACCTTTAGGACCTTGAGCGATCGTGAATTCAACCTTTTGGCCTTCGGCTAAAGTTTTGAATCCTGAACCAGAGATTGCACTGAAATGAGCAAAAAGATCTGGACCAGACGCTTGTTCGATAAAACCGAATCCTTTAGATTCGTTGAACCACTTAACGGTTCCTGTATTAGTAGTAGACATGAATATTTTCCTGTACTGAAATAAAAAAGTTGGCCTTTAAAAAAGGCGTCAATAGGAAAAAAATAGATTATTGATACTTAAGAACTACGATACGGAGAATATTAATGAATAAAACTACGAAGGTTGTGCAGATAAACAATAGAATTTCTTTCTTCCGTTCAGTATATAGCTTTATTTCACTCTGTCAAACTATTTGTGCATTTATTTTCAATGAACGTGATGGCGAGCCAGGTCAATCCGCCTGAGAACGGCGTAGAAAGAGGGTTTCCATCAAGAGTAAGGCTGTCATGGTGATAAAAGCGATGGCCAGTACAAAAGGGTCGGTTTGCAGTTTGACCCAAATAAATCCGACCAGCACCAATCCGTCCAGTGCAATTGCGGTAACCAGAATGCCCGAATGGGCTTGGACTTTTTGTTTAAGGTGTCTTAATACTCCCCAGTGAACGGCGATGTCCATTACCAGGTAAAAGATAATGCCGAGCGCGGCGATGCGGGTTAAGTCGAAAAACGCAGTCAGGATCACACCAAGCACCACGGTATAGACCAGAGTATGTTTCTGAATGCTGCCGGGCATGCCGAAATGACTGTGTGGCACCAGTTTCATTTCCGTCAGCATTGCCAGCATTCTGGAAACCGCGAAAATGCTGGCGATAATGCCGCCGACAGTTGCGATCATCGCCAGAAGGACGGTGAAGACCAGCCCCAGGTTGCCGGTAGCTGGGCGTGCGGCGGCGGCCAAAGCATAGTCGCGTGCGCGTACAATTTCATTCAGACTGAGATTGCTGGAGACGGCAAATCCAACCAGCGCATAGATGGCGACGCAGATCAAAATAGCAATCAGAATGGCTCGGCCGACGTTTTTGTGAGGATTGACCAGCTCCGAACCGCTGTTGGTGATGGTGGTGAACCCCTTGAAGGCTAGAATGCCTAATCCCGTTGCAGCCAAAAACCCAGCGTTTGGTGTGTCCAAGACTGGCCCGGAAATCGTCAGGCCGAGCTGATCGGCGACCAGAATTCCCGCCAAACCGAATACGATAATGCCGATCAGTTTGATGAACGCAAGGGTGGAGGCCACGCCTTGGATCATGCGATTGCCCGACAGGTTGATGGCAAACGCGAGCACCAGTAACAACACCCCTAGGATCGGCACCCAGACAGGGTTGACGTCATGATTGAACAATTGCAGGGTATAACTGCCGAAAGTACGCGCCAGCAGGCTTTGTGCGATGACCATAGAGCAGTACATCAGCAAAGCGTGAAAAGCGGTTGTCACACTGTTGCCGTAAGCTTTCTGCAGATACATCGCAATGCCGCCGGCGGAGGGATAGGCATTGGAAAGCTTGATATAAGAATAAGCGCTGAATGCGACAACGATCGCCGCGGCAAGAAAAGCCAATGGAAAACGAGGGCCGGCCAGTTCGGCCATTTGCCCGGTCAGTGCGAAAATGCCGGCACCAATCATCACGCCGGTGCCCAAAGCAATGGCACCGATTAATGAAAGGCTGTTTGCTTGATATTGTGTGTGATGGTTTGACGAGTGTTGCATGTGCGATCCTCTCGTGTAGCCAGGAAACGATAAAAAATCAGTGGGTGAGTTGTACCGGTATATTCAAGGATTTCAGGCGCTTGCTGGTCCAATAGACCATGTCTTTCGCAGCAGAACCACATCCGGTTCGACAGCTTCCGGTTGTGCAGGCGCCACCTTCCGAGGAAACCTTTTGGATATGGCCTTGTTGGATAAGTGGCATTAAGAGACCTTCCAGAGCGGCATCATCCAGATTGAAACGGTTTTTCAGGTCGTCAATACTGACCTGTTCGCGTTTGCGAATATAGCGTTTGAGATCGAGTAATATCATGATTACCTCCTCGCAGTTGGCGGCGTAACCAACGACCAAGTTATCAGATCGCGTGTTTGGGCGATGGTCGTTGATTACGTTTGCCGATGTGCTTTAACACCCAATATATCACAACAAAGGCGGCGGTGATACCGACTAGCCAGGCCGATGAACTTGAGGGGTGTTCGCTGAATGTCATGGTTTGATAAAATCCGACGGAGACACTGTATCCGAGGAACAGACTCCAGCTCCCACTGGTGATTGCCCAACGCCAGCCCAGTTCTTTTTTGATGGCCCCGACAGTGGCGACGCATGGGAAATACAGCAGAATCAGCAGCAGGTAGGCATAAGCCGCGACTTCTCCGTTGAAATACTGTGACATCTTTTGTAGAGTCGAAACATTGATGTCCAGTTCGGCGGCTGCCTCGGTCTGATCTCCGACAGCATTCAAGGCTTTCAAGCCAAGCGGGTCGTCGAGGTTGGTGAAAATACCGGTAATATTGGCGGGAATGGTCGCAAATGCGCCTTTCAGCGCGCCGATAAAGTCATAGTCAACGGCTTCACTAGAAGCTTTCTCAGGTTCGATGCCTTGGTATAGCGCATCCAAAGATCCTACCACGACTTCTTTTGCCAACACTCCGGTGATCAAGCCAACGGTGGCCGGCCAGTTCTCTTCCTGTACGCCTAAGGGTTCGAAAATCGGGGTCGCGAATTTAGCGGTTTCGCTGAGGATGGAGTTATTTTGGTTTTCATGGCCGAAACTGCCATCCATCCCCATGCTGTTAAAGAAATTGATTAATAGCACGACCACGACAATGACTTTTCCGGCATCGGTGATAAAGCCTTTCAGCTTGTTACGCGAATTCAGCAGAATATTCATTACCGTGGGTTTGTGATAAATCGGCAACTCCATCAGTAAGGTCGGGGCTTCTCCCGGTAACAATGTCTTTTTCAGTACCAGGCCGGTCAGTACGGCAGCAGCAATCCCGGTCAGATATAAAGAGAAGACAAGGAGGGTTGCATGATCTGAAAAGAAGGCTGTCGCGAACAGGACGTAAACGGTCAGGCGCGCACTACAGGACATGAACGGCGTCATCATCACTGTCATGATTCGATCGCGTTCATCCGGCAGGGTCCGGCTGGCCATGACGCCTGGGATATTACACCCGAAACCGATGACCAGTGGAATAAAAGCTTGACCGGACAAGCCGACGCGACGCATGGAGCGATCCATAATCAAAGCAGCGCGTTGCATGTATCCGGTTTCTTCCAGCAGTGACAACAACAGGAATAGCGCGCCGATGACCGGTATAAAGGTCGCGACCACCTGAATCCCGCCGCCGATTCCGTTGGCAAGAACGGTAATCAGCCAGTCAGGCGCGGAAATGGATTGCAGCAATGCCGTTGGGCCATCCACGAAAATCGCTTGTGCCCCTTGGTCAAAGAAGTCGAGAAATGCATTACCCAAAGTGATCGAAAAAGCGAACACCAGATACATAATGGTTAGGAAAATCGGCATGCCCCAGACGGGATGCAGTGCCCAACGGTCGACGATGTCGGTGGTGTTGCGGGTGAACTGGTCGGTATGGGTTAGGCTGGCGTGGGTCGCATCATGAGCATACTGAAAATAGAGGTCGGTGACGACGATCGCCAGATCCTCTTCGTAATAGGCTTCCAGTTTCTTTTTGGATGCTTGGGCAAAGCTGCGCAGCTCCAATGGGGCTTCTTGCGGTTTCATCAAAGTTTGCAGGGTACGCCAGCAGGATTCGTTGGACATGGGTTGCAAGTCGCGGATTTCGTGGACGCAGTCGTGCAGCATCTCCGGCAGGTCAAAGTGCAGGTTGGAGCGTTTATTGAGCAGCTCTGGCAGTTGCTCTTTGAGTTCGTCGATTCCCTGATTGTAATAGGCGGAAACTGGAATCACCGGGCAGCCGAGTTTTTCCGACAGGGTATCGATGTCGATTTCCAGGTGTCTTTCCGGCAAGAGATCCATGCGATTGAGCACGACCACAACCGGCAGCCCCATATGCAGTAACTGGGCGGTCAGGAAGAGTTGCCTCTCGATGCTGGTGGCATCGACGACATTAATAATCAACTCGGCTGGCTGGCATTGCAGGAAATCACGTGCAATTTTTTCATCCAGCCCTGAACGGGTCGAGTTTTCAAGGCTGTAAACGCCTGGCAGATCGATCAACTTGAATTTTTCCAGTCCGAGCGTGAACTGACCGATTTTCTGTTCGACGGTGACGCCGGGCCAGTTCCCGGTGGTTTGCTGGGAGCCGGTCAGTCGATTGAACAGAGTGGTTTTACCGCAGTTTGGGTTTCCGATCAGGGCGATGGGGTGTCTGAAGCCTGTCGGTTTTTCATTCGGCATTACAGTCATGACAATAAATGTACCTTGATATGTCGGGCGATCTTACGGTCAATCGCAAAGCGACTGCCGTCCACGCTGAGGATAAAACAGTCTCCCCGGATCATGAATACTTTGATATGACTCTGGGTATGAAATCCGAGGTTGACCAGGTGCAGCTTGGTTTCCAAGTCTCCCGTCAAGGCGACGATATGGCCTGTCTGGTTTTGTTGGCACTGGTCCAGCGAAATAATGTTTTGATCGTCCATTTATTTTTCTAAAAGTAAATAATAATAATTATTATTTATAGTATCAACCAACACAAAAAATGTCAATTTCGAAGCGACTAAAAGAGTTTGAATTATATAGAAAAAGACTTACACTGAAATCGTGAGTTCGTTTTTTATTCAACTTGAGGGGACTCGTCCGATGGGCAAAGCTGTTTTGCTCGTGAAGTTTCGTGGGACGCAAGCCTCTTGAAAAGCATAAAGTAGAGGAATTGATTATGAAAAAGCGTTTACTGATGGTGGTTGCGTGTTGTTCCAGTTTAACCTTATTTGCTTGTAGCGACAGCTCACAACAGGCTGATAAGTCCGCAGCGGAAGCCCCCGCAATGACCAGTGAAACCTCTTCCGGCGTTAAGCCGCCTTCAGAGGATCAAACGTCGACGATGGATGTGAAAACCAATCAAGCGATGGAAGATCAGGCCGAGAAGCCCGCTATGACGGAAGAGGAAAGTGCAGCCAGTGATTACACCTCGGACGAAGCCGCAGCCGATACGCAAGTGGCTAATGACGATACGGTAGTTGAAGCGACCAGCAAGGCCAATGATGGCGCAACTCTTTATGCGACCTGTGCCGGTTGTCACGGCAGTAATGGTGAAGGTGGGGTTGGGCCGAAATTGCAAGGTCAGACCGAGGATGAACTGGTATCAAAGTTGATGATGTATAAGGCAGGTAAAGAGAGAGGGCCGATGAGTGCCATGATGATTCCGAACGCACAACAGCTTTCGGATGAAGATATTAAAGCCGTCTCGAAATATATCGCCGGGTTTTAAACCCTTCGTCACTTAAACCGGCTAAGCCTGCCCAGTTTGCAGGTTTAGCCCAGTTCTCCAAAGTGGGGGAACAGATAAATCATCGCTTCTTCGATGTCTTCTTCGCTGATCATCAATTCTGCATTGGCATTTTCATACATCTGCTCGACTTCTTCCGAATAATAATCTGGATGTTCCGACTTGATCAAGCAAGCTTCGCTTAGCTGGATCAGGGCAACTAACAGTCGAATGGTGTCGTCTTCAATATCTTTGATATTGCGTTTATGGGCCTGATAAATGACATGGCCGATGTATTTACTCAAACGCCATTTCTTAGCCAGTAGCAGGCCAGCCACATTTCTGGAAGCGTTGTAGGTATCGCATTCGACAGGTTTGATGTGGTACGGCTGACTCAAGGTCTCCATAAAAACCTGGTCGTAGTCTTTGAAAAAGTTCGCCATCAAAATGGCGCCAGCATTATGAAACAGGCCTGCCAGATACGCCTGTTCTTCGTTTAATCCATGAACCCGATAGCTTAGCAGGGCACATAAAGCAGCGGTGTTCAGGCTGAGGTGGTTGATTTCCTCTCTGGCCCGGCCAAGGTATTCCATGCTGTAAAAAATCCCCATGACCATCGATTTGAGCTGCTTTAATCCGATGAGATCAACCGCTTCGCGAATCGTGGTGGTATCCGAATGACGGTGCATGGAAAACATGGGCAGGTTCGCCGTCTTAATCACCTCGGCAGCCAGGTTCATGTTTTTGGAAATCAGTTGCACCACTTCCTTGATTTCCGGTAATTGAGGGTCAGACAACATTTGGTTGAGCTTGATGATTTCTTTCGGCATTGCCGGTAATTGGTCTGTGTCGAAGATGCTTTGTGCTTTTTCTATCTGCTGTTGAATGGTCAGCATTGATAAAAATCCCTTTGAATTGAGTGATAGAGGTTCATTGCCAATAACGGAATCTTACAAAATATTTCGTCAGGATGGCGTTTTAATGTTCGATTTTTTTGGGTGATTGATTCGAATCTTGGAAGCAAGCTCCGTATTGTAGAGGATTTTGGCCCGAGGAGATCTTTTTTACACTCTTCCTTGCAACCCTCCGGAGTGATATAGGATGATGCGACTGCCGGGCGGAATTTGGTTATGGCGCAGTCGGTCAATAAAAGCATGTACCATCTTGGCCGTATAAACAGGGTCCAGCGAGATATTGAAAGTGGTTTCGAACCAGTCGCTGCTGGCTTGTGTGGCCGCGTCGGTCTTGGCATATCCTCCGGCGTGGTAGGTTTCCAGTAATTGCCAGTGGATGTCTGAATCGATATAACGACGAATTTCCGGCAGCAGATAACGGCTCTCTTTCAAGGTGGCAACGCCAAATATCCGGCGCTCGGGTGCGGGCTGTGAATATCGTGCCAGACCGGCAAGTGTTCCGCCGGTGCCAACGGCCGTATAGAGTTGGTTCCAGGCCGGACATTGAGCTTCCAGGTCTTCCGATAAAGTCTGAAATCCTTTAACGGCGAGAAGATTGGTGCCACCTTCGGGCAGGAGGTAAGCCGAAGGGTGCGTCTGTTGTAATGTCATGAGGAATTGCGGATCGTGTCGACGACGGTAGGCTTCCCGGCTTAAGAAAATAAACCTCATGCCATTCGCTTGGGCCTCGTGCAATGTCCGACTCCAGGTTTCCGGCCGGTTTGCCAGTTCTTCTCCTCGGATCAGGCCGATGGTTTTGAAACCAAATGCTTGGCCGGCTGCTGCCGTGGCCGCGATATGGTTGGAGTAGGCGCCGCCGAAGGTCAACAAAGTGTCTTTATTTTCCTGTTCGGCCTGCTTCAGATTGAATTTGAGTTTGTGCAGTTTGTTGCCCTGAATGGTCGGATGGTTCAGGTCGTCTCGTTT
>JAWVWZ010000017.1:0-12291 GCA_033723505.1 Hydrogenovibrio sp. | reverse complement strand
CGATGTTTTTCAATTCCGGTGAGGTGTAGTGCAAAACCTGAGGTTCTTCATGGAAGTCGGCGCCGATCCCGTGTCCACAGTATTCTTTGACAACGGAGAAGTTGTTGGCATGCGCGTGTTTTTCGATCGCTTCGGCAATGTCGTATAGCGTTGCATCAGGTTTGACTTGTTCAATGCCCAGCCAGAGACATTCTCTGGCTACACGGCATAGACGACTGGCGAAAGGCTTGACGTCGCCGACTTCGAACATCATGCTGGTGTCGCCATGGTAACCGTCTTTGATGACGGTAATGTCGATATTGACGATATCGCCTTTTTTCAGTTTTTTGTTATGGCTTGGGATACCATGACAGACCACATGGTTGATGGAGATACAGCTGGATGCCGGGAAACCATGGTATCCCAAGGTTGCGGGAGTGGTCCCCTGGGTATTGACCATGTAGTCGTGTGCCAAGTCGTTGAGCTCTCCCGTAGTGATGCCTGGTTGAACGTGCGGGGTAATCATTTCCATGACGTCTGCGGCGAGACGTCCCGCGATTCGGAGTTTTTCGAGTTCTTCTGCTGTTTTAATCTTTATTGCCATGTGAAAACCATATAAGTATGCCTGAGTCGGGATTCAAACCGACTAGACTAAATTGAAAATTGTTCTGTGTAAAGCGGCCTTGCTGTTATTGTGAGACATTCGTTTTTTCAGGTCGCTATGAGAATGGTGTTTTTGTTGTTTTTAATTGAACACTCGGCGTTTTTATGGTATAAATGCGCCGCCTGAAATAAATGCGAAAGCAAACTAGAAGGCAATTTTAACAAAAAAATCCACACGCTTGCCAATACATCAAACGGGGTGCCTAATTACTTCAGATTATCGAAGTAAGCTGCGACAACATAGGTTGCAGTGAAGGGTTCGTTTGATGGGGAAGCGGAGGCACAACCCAATATGGAGAAAAATCATGGCAAAAGTTACTATGCGCCAAATGCTTGAAGCCGGTGTTCATTTTGGACACCAAACACGTTATTGGAACCCGAAAATGGGTGAGTACATTTTTGGTGCTCGTAATAAGATCCATATCGTGAACCTTGAAAAAACACTACCGATGTTCAATGACGCATTGAACTTCATGGGTGGTGTTGCTGCTAAAAAAGGAAACATCCTGTTTGTTGGAACCAAGCGCGCTGCGAGCGAATTGGTTGCTGAAGAAGCGAAGCGTTGCGGGATGCCTTATGTCAACCACCGTTGGTTAGGTGGAATGTTGACTAACTTCAAAACCATCAAACAGTCGATCAAGCGTCTTAAAGAGCTAGAAACTCAAGAGCAAGATGGTACATTTGATAAGATCACCAAGAAAGAAGCGCTGATGCGTACTCGTCAAAAAGCGAAGCTTGAACTGTCTTTGGGCGGTATCAAGGATATGCGTGCGATGCCGGATGCGATTTTCGTGATCGATACAGGGAATGAAAAGATCGCCCTTCAGGAAGCGAAAAATCTTGGTATTCCGGTTGTGGGTGTTGTTGATACAAACAACGATCCTAACGGTGTTGACTATGTTATTCCTGGTAACGATGATGCTGTGAGAGCGGTTTCATTGTATTTGTCTTCTGCCGCCGATGCGATCATCGAAGGTAAAAACACGATTACAACGGCTGTTGAAGGCGACGACTTCGTCGAAGAAAAAGCAGACGCTGAATAAGTTTTGAGAGATCTTTGTAAGCCTGGCTGATCGCTGGGCTTTCTTGTTTTAATGTATTGAGGATGAATAAGATGGCAGTAACAGCATCTATGGTAAAAGAACTGCGTGAAATGACAGGCGCAGGGATGATGGATTGTAAGAAGGCGCTTGCAGAAACTGATGGTAATATGGAAGAAGCGGTTGAGTTCTTGCGTAAAAAAGGCATGGCCGGTGCTGATAAAAAGGCTGGCCGTATCGCTGCAGAAGGTGTGATTGCAATTGCGATTTCTGATGATAAGAAGAAAGCAGCGATTGTTGAAGTCAACTGCGAAACGGACTTTGTTGCAAAAGGTGACGAGTTCAAAGGTTTTGCAGATGAAATCGCACAAATCGTTTTGAAAACCGGTATCAACGATATTGATGAGTTGATGAAGCAAACCATGGCGAATGGTAAGTCAATCGACGAAACGCGTCGTGAGATGATTGCGAAAATTGGCGAAAACATGGCGGTACGTCGCCTTGAAATCGTCGAAACAAGTGGTCAGATCGGGAAATACCAGCACGGTGAGAAGATCGGTGTTGTTGTCGCGATGAATGGCGGAGACGAAGAATTGGTCCGTGATATCGCAATGCACGTTGCAGCTGTTAACCCATCTGCAATTTCTGCGGATGATGTCGATCAGGCGATGTTGGAAAAAGAGCGTAACTTCCAAATCGAGCAAGCACAGAGCTCTGGTAAGCCAATGGAAATCATCGAGAAGATGATCGAAGGGCGTATGCGTAAGTACTTGCAGGAAATTACACTTCTAGGTCAGTCGTTTGTTAAAGACCCTGATCAGACGGTTGAGAAGTTATTGAAAGCCAATGACGCGATGGTTACCAACTTTGTGCGTTTGGAAGTGGGTGAAGGGATTGAAGTCGAAGAGACCAACTTCGCTGATGAAGTTGCCGCAGCCGCTGCAGCAGTAAAAGGTTAATTCTTTCCTGCTGAAAAATGAAGTCACAACATGCGTTGAGCATGCTGTGGCTTTTTTTATGTGTGATTGATATTTTTCAAGCAAAATCCCGCGGGATTTTGTTTTAAAAATAATGATCGATATGTAATTTAGGTGTGATTATGTCTTTAAAGTACTCAAGAGTGTTGTTGAAGTTTAGTGGTGAAGCCTTGATGGGGTCTGGAGAGTTCGGTTTGGATGCCGGAACTTTGCGTCAGGTCGTCGGTCAGGTGAAGGCTCTCAGAGAGCTTGGAGTACAAGTCGGGCTGGTCGTCGGCGGCGGGAATATCTTTCGTGGTGCCCAGATTGCAGGCGCCGGTATCCAGAGAACGACTGGGGATCACATGGGGATGATGGCAACAGTCATCAATGCTCTGGCTTTAAGAGACGTTATCGAAGACATGGGAATGGGCGCAATTGTTTATTCGGCAATGTCGATTGAAGGTATTAGTCATGGTTTTAACGCCAGTCAAGTCAAGAAAGACCTGGCAAATGGGAATGTGGTGATTTTTGCGGCAGGCACCGGAAGCCCGTTTTTCACCACCGATACAGCAGCGGCTCTGCGAGGAATTGAGATCGATGCGGACGTGGTTTTAAAGGCGACCAATGTGGATGGCATTTATACCGCGGACCCGAAAAAAGACCCGAGCGCGAAGCGCTTTTCGGTATTGACTTATGATGAAGTGATTGCAAAAGATTTGAAAGTCATGGATATGGCGGCTTTTGTTTTGTGTCGAGAACATCGCATGCCGATCAGAGTTTTTGATATGCTAAAAGAAAACGCTGTCGTTAGGATTGTTAAAGGTGAAGATGAAGGAACGCTTGTTCAGTCTTAAGTGCAAATTTGATAGGAGAAACTCAAGTGATTAATGAAATTTATGATGATGCAAAAGAGAGAATGGCCAAATCGGTAGAGAATTTGGAGTCTAACTTTGCAAAGATTCGTACAGGTCGTGCGCACCCAAGTATCTTGGATACGGTAACGGTGGACTATTACGGTTCAGAAGTGCCGATTAGCCAGGTTGCCAATATCAATGTCGAAGATGCGAGAACCTTGACGGTACAGCCTTGGGAGCATTCGATGGTTGCACCGGTAGAAAAAGCGATCATGCTTTCGGATCTGGGCGTTAATCCGGTGACAAACGGAAATGTGATGCGTATTCCGATGCCGGCTTTGACAGAAGAAAGACGTAAAGAGTTTATTCGCCTTGCGCGTTCAGAAGCGGAAACGGCACGCGTTGCGATTCGCAATATTCGTCGTGATGCAAATTCGGATTTCAAGAGCCTGAATAAGGATAAAGAGATTACGGATGATGAGTTGAGAAATGCAGAGGATCGGATGCAAAAAGCAACCGATACGTTCGTTGAACAAATCGATAAGATGTTGGCGGAAAAAGAAAGTAGCTTGATGGAAATATAGGCTGAAATTTCACCGCATTTCCGGCATAATGATTCGCTATGCCGTTATTTAGACGGCCTGCCCATTTTTTGGCGGGCCGTTTTGTTTTGTACGCCTGATAAAAACCCTTGGAAAGAGTTTGATTTGACTGATAAAAACGACTTTATGAAGCAACCTAGACATCTCGCAATCATTATGGATGGCAATGGGCGTTGGGCAAAGAAAAGATTTTTGCCGCGTTTTGTCGGGCATCAAAAAGGGTTGAAAGCCGTTAAAAAAGTCGTTTCTTATTGTTCTCAGATTGGGATCGAGTCCTTGACCCTCTTTGCATTCAGTACCGAAAACTGGAAGCGTCCACAAGAGGAAGTCTCCAAATTAATGGGGCTTTTCCTGACCGCTTTGCAAAAAGAAGTGAAAAACTTGCATGATAATCAGGTTCGCTTGAAAGTCGTTGGAGACCGAACGCCTTTCAGTGACGAAATAAAGAAACATATTGAGCAAGCGGAAAGCTTGACGCAAAATAACACCGGTTTGATTTTGAATATTGCCGCAAACTATGGCGGTCGATGGGATGTTTTGGAAGGGATCAAGCATTGGCAGACCGCTCATCCTGAACAGTCGGTTGCCGACTTGACGGAAGCGGAACTGTCACAGTACTTGTGTTTGGCGGATCAGCATGATCCTGACCTGCTCATTCGGACCGGTGGTGAACAGCGCATCAGTAATTTTTTGATTTGGCAAATGGCCTATACAGAATTTTATTTTACCGACGAGTTATGGCCGGATTTTGATGAAAAATCCATTGATAAGGCGATCGACTCATTTGCCAACCGGGAAAGACGGTTTGGCAAGACCAGTGAGCAGGTGAAAGATGCTACTTCCTAGAGTGTTGACTGCACTGATCCTGGCGCTTTCCTTCGGCTGGATGTTGTTCGAATCCTCTTCGCAGGCCTGGCAAGCATTGGCTCTATTTATCGCCGTTGTCGCCGCCTGGGAGTGGTGTGGTTTTGCCAAAGTCTCAAACTCTTATCTTAAAGCCTTGTTTTCAATTGGCTTTTCCAGTGTCGTTTATGTCATGTACCTGGGGCTTTCCGATGCTTCTTTGATGGTAATGACCCTGATTTCGATGGGGTTGATGTTTACAAGTGTCTATCGATACCAGACGAGTCAGGGGCAAGCGGTCGTGACCCAAAGAACGGCTGTTTTGATGCTGGGACTTCTGGTGATGGTACCGTTTTTTGTTTCGCTCATCCGGTTTAGAGACAGTTTTTCTCCAGAGTTAATGTTGCTGAGTTTGTTTATTATTTGGGCTATTGATACGGGGGCATTCTTTTCAGGACGTCGTTTCGGTAAGCACAAACTTGCGTATTACGTCAGTCCGGGTAAAACTTGGGAGGGAGTGATTGGCGGAGGCCTATTGGCTCTGGTCGTCGCTTATATTGGCATGCTCTGGTGGGCGCCCGCCATTTCGTCCCCCGTTTGGCTGATGTCGCTTGGGATGGCATTCATCGGTTTGTACTCTGTTTTCGGGGACCTTTTCGAAAGTCTGTTGAAACGTCAGGTCGGTTTGAAGGACAGCGGTAAGCTTTTGCCCGGTCACGGAGGCATTTTGGATCGGATAGACAGTATGATCATCGCCATTCCGATGTTTTATTTCTTTTGGAAATGGGCGCTCTAGATGATAGAAGTTTTGTGGTCGATTCTGGGGTTCTTGGTCGTGATTGGGATTTTGGTCACCATTCACGAATGGGGGCACTATATCGTCGCAAAAGCTTTTGATGTCAAGGTTCTGCGTTTCTCTATCGGTTTCGGACGCCCGCTTTTTCGCAAACAGGTGGGAGAAACAGAATACCGGCTTGGCATGATTCCTCTGGGTGGCTATGTCAAATTCCTTGACGAGCGGGAACAAGATGTTGAGGCGAACCAAGCAGCGCGCGCCTTTAACCGCCAAAGCGTCTATAAGCGTTTTGCCATTGTTGCAGCCGGCCCGTTAATCAATTTGGTTTTCGCATGGGTGGTTTTCAGTGCGATCTATATGATTGGCATCAGCGGTGTGAAGCCTGTGTTTGAAAAGGTCGCGCCGGACAGCGCATTATCCCAGGTGTTCTCCGATGAAGGGCGCGCTTGGCAAATTGTGTCGGCAGCGGGAAAGTCGGTGGCGACTTGGCAAGAGGTCCATCAACGGATTTTGATGGCTTTGGTGGACCAGAAGTCGCAAGTGTCTTTTACGATCAGGCCTTTTTCTGAAGCAAACTCGCCATCTGAGCCTTCCAGAGAGGTGACATTGCCTTTGACCGGGCTAGATATCAACTCGCCCAAACAGGGATGGTTGCAAACCCTTGGTTTTTTGCCGGCGACCCCCGAAGTTCCACCAGTGTTTGATCGTATTTTAGATGGCTCACCCGCGCAGAAAGTTGGTGTTGAACCGGGAGATAAATTGCTTCGCATCAATGGGCAGTCAGTGGAACGATGGCGGGATTTTGTCGAGTTTGTTCGTGCCCACCCGAATCAAACTGTTCAGCTTGAACTGCAGAGAGGGGCGTTGGTTTATCGACAAAACGTGTTATTGGATGCTGCCGAGGTCAATGGTAAGATGATGGGCCGATTCGGTGCTTCGGTCAAACTGGACCCGGCATTATTCAAATCTTATCGCGCTGAACAGTCTTATCCGTTCCTGCAGGCATGGTCTTTAGGATTGTCTCACTCAGTTGATCTGGTCGAGATGAGTTTACAAATGATCAAAGGGATGTTGTTGGCAGAGATTTCGCCGAAAAACCTCTCAGGCCCGATTTCGATTGCAGATTATTCGGGTCAGGCCTTACAATCCGGTTTGATTTCATTTTTAAACCTATTAGGGTTGCTGAGTTTGAGTCTGGGGATTTTGAACTTGTTGCCGATCCCGATGCTGGATGGCGGACACTTGATGTTTTACGTGGTTGAAATTTTAAAAGGGCGGCCTGTCAGTGAAACCGTTGAGTTGGCCTTTCAAAAAATCGGTATTTTTATCATCGTTGGATTAACGATGTTTGCTTTTATAAATGATGTGGTTCGAATAACAAATGGTTAAACAGTATTTATTTATTTTATTAGTCATAGGGTCTTTGTTTTCAAATACTGTCTTAGCGGATGAGTTCAAGATTCAGAAAATTGTTGTCGAAGGCAACCAGCGGATCAGTTTCGAAACCGTTAGAAGTTATCTGCCCGTGGATATTGGTGATACCTTAACACCGAAATTGACCAGTGAAAGCTTGAAGCAACTCTATCAGACCAAGTTTTTTCAGGATATCGCTTTTTACGAACTGCCCGATGGCGTGCTGAAAATCAAGGTCAAGGAACGCCCGTCAATTTCCGACATCACCATGGAAGGAAACGAGCTGATCAAAACCGAAGATATGAAGCAGGCGCTGGGGAATATCGGGGTCAAAAAAGGGCGTATCTTCAATGAGAACCAACTCGATAAAATCATCGTTGACCTTCGTCGACAATATCAAAACCAGGGGTATTACGCCGCCGATGTGAAAATCGATGTAGAAAAGCTTCCGAGAAACCGTGTCGCGTTGAAAGTCAAGGTTCAGGAAGGTAAGCCGGCCAGCATCGGTCGCATTACTCTGGTCGGAAATAAAACCTACAGTGATAAACGTTTGAAAGGGGTAATGTTATTGTCAGAGTCGGCGATGGTCGGCGATTCGGACAAATATGCGAAACCCAAACTTCAGTCAGATCAAGAGACGATCCGTTCCTTCTATATGGACAGAGGCTTTGCGGAGTTTAAGTTGGAATCGACCCAGGTCAGTTTGTCGTTGGACAAAACTCAGGTGTTTATCACCATTAATATGAAAGAAGGGCCGCAATATTCGGTTTCCGATATCAAGTTTTCCGGTGAAACCATCCTGAAGCCTGACGAATTGAAAAGCCTGCTGAAAATTCACTCTGGCGATCTTTTCTCCAGAAGTCAGGTCATTGCAACCGTTAATGCTCTGCGAGACCGTTTAAGTGAAGAAGGGTATGCCTTTGCCGAAATCGAGCCGATCACCAAACTGGACAAGAATAACCGTTTGGTCAGCCTGGATTTCCGTGTTGAGCCGAAGGATCGGGTTTATGTTCGCCGGATCGTAATCCAGGGCAATACTCGAACACGAGATTATGTGATTCGTCGAGAACTTCGTCAGTTGGAAAGTGCACCCTATTCCTTGAAAGGCGTCAAGCGTTCCAATACGCGATTGAATCGTTTGGGATATTTCAAGACCGCTAAAATCAATACCAAGCGAGTGTCCAAGGATCAGGTCGACTTGATTGTCAAGGTTGAGGAGCAGTCGACCGGGTCGTTTAATGCCGGTGTCGGTTATTCGCAGCTGGACGGGGTGAATTTTACCATCGGCGTGACGGAGCGTAATGTGATCGGTAGCGGGTACAAAGCCAATATCAACGGAACCTACAGTAAATCGACCAAAACGCTGGATATGGGGATAACCAATCCTTACTTCACGGTTGACGGCGTCTCTTTGGGCGGTGGCGCTTATGCTCGTGAAATTGATGCAGCGCAGCTCGGGGTTTCGGACTATACCACCAATAACTACGGGGTTCGACTTAACCTGGGGTATCCGACCAGCGAGTACAGTAACTTGAGTTATGGCTTGAAGTTCGATGACCAGAAACTGGTATGTATCGATACCTTTACCGTTTGTAAGGCTTATACCGGCGAGTATGGCAGCCACTTCAATTCCGTCCGATACTCGATGGGCTGGAGCTATGACTCGAAAAACTCTTTCTACTTTCCAACCGAAGGTCAGTCGACCAGTGTGAGTGGGGAGTTGACCATTCCAACCAGTTCGGATGTGTCTTTCTATAAGCTGTATCTGGATGAAAGCGCTTTCTTCCCGTTATCGGACAACTTTACGTTCAAATTGAAAGGAAGTGCCGCTTATGGCGCTGGTTATGGCAGCTACAAAGGCTTGCCTTTCTATGAAAACTTCTATGCCGGTGGGATTGGCAGTGTCAGAGGGTATGAACCCAACTCTCTGGGGCCGCGTTACGACTTGGCGACCGACGGCTCGGATCGTCCGGCAGGGGGCAATGTCAAACTGGTGACCAATGCTGAATTGATTTTCCCGATGCCGTTTATTGAAGATTCGAGCAATATTCGCATCAGCCTGTTTGCCGATGCCGGGAATGTTTTCAATGGAACGGATAACATCAAGTTGAAAGAATTCAGAGCGTCAACCGGGGTTGCTTTTGCCTGGATTACGCCAGTCGGTCCGCTGGCATTCAGCTTTGCCAGAGCATTGAATGATCAGCCGGGCGACAAAACTCAGGTTTTCCAGTTTAATCTCGGTGTCCCGTTATAGATTTCGTGATAAAGCTAGGTATGTATAAAAAAATCGTATACAATTATTTCACTTGATTAAATACTAAGTAAGGGTCAATTTATGCGCCATTTGTTAACCGTCTTTTTCAGCGTTGCGCTGATTTCCGTTTCGACATTCTCTTATGCTCAGGATGTGAAGCTGGGGGTCGTTAATGTCGGGCTTCTGTTGGAAAAAGCTCCACAAGCAACGAATGCAAGTAAAAACCTGGAGAAAGAATTTGGCCCTCAGCAAGCGGAATTGACCAAGCTGGCGAAAAAGCTTGAGAAAAAACAAAAGGAATATCAAAAAAACAAATTGATTTTATCGGAAGCGCAAAAGAATGCTTCGGAAAGAGAAATCAGTTTGATGACTCGCGATATTCAACGCAAGCGTAACGACATTCAGGAACTGGTGAATATCCGTCGCAATGAAGAACTTGCCAGTCTGCAGAAAATCGTCAATCAAGGGATTAAAGAAATCGGTAAGCAGGAAGGCTTTGATTTGATCCTGTATGAAGGGATTGCCTATACGAATAATCGTTTGGATGTGACGCAAAAAGTATTGGACTATTTGAAAAAAGAAGATCGTAAACAAAGATCCGGTTTTAACAAATAAATAAGGCTGTTTTCTTGAATCTTCTTGATATTGTCACCCACCTGAACGCCAAGGGTTTGGAAGCAAAGCTCGATGGTGATGAAACGGAAATTGTTCGACAAGTCTCCGGATTGGCTGAAGCCCGAAAGGGGGATCTCAGCTTTTTATCCGATTCGAAAAGGATTTCGGAACTAGAAGAAACGCAAGCATCTGCGGTGTTGGTCAAAGCCTCGGATGCGGATAAAACCACTGCCAATAAGATCATTGTTGAAAATCCTTATGCTTGTTATGCGGTGGTCGCCCAACGCCTGAATGATGTTGGGATTGTCCCCGGCACTCACCCTTCTTCCGTCATCTCTGAAACGGCCCATATTCCGAAAACCTGTCAAATTGATGCCAATGTCACAATAGGCGAAGATGTCGTCTTGGGAGAGTATTGTGTGATCGGTGCTGGCAGTGTTCTTGGGAAAGGGGTTGTACTGGGAGATCATGTCCGTCTTTATCCAAATGTCACAATCATGGATTTCTGCCAGGCGGGGGATGATGTCACCATCGAGTCCGGTACCGTCATCGGCGGACAAGGGTTTGGATTTGCCAATCACCGCGGACAATGGTTAAGAATTCCGCAAATCGGGCGTGTCATGATTGGTAAAGGTTGCTGGATCGGAAACAACTGTGCCATTGATCGCGGGGCGATCAACGATACAGAGATCGGCGATAATTGTATTCTCGATAATCTCGTCCATATCGCTCATAATGTCAAGATAGGGGAAGGTACGGCAATTGCTGGGCAGGTTGGATTTGCCGGCAGTAGTGCTATTGGAAAGCATTGTACTTTCGCTGGGCAGGTTGGGGTGGCAGGCCATATTGAGGTTGCAGATCAAAGTCACTTCGCGGCAAAAGCAGGTGTGACTCATTCGATCAAGGCCTCTGGAAGTTATTCCGGCTTTCCGGCGGTGGAAACCCCTGATTGGCAGAAGAGCATGATTCGATTAAAGAATATCGATAAAATGGCGAAACAGATTAAGCGGCTTGAAAAAGAATTAGAAGAACTAAAAACACAACTGGAAGATTAAAACATGCTATTAGATGTTAAGGAAATTTTCGAATACTTGCCTCATAGGTACCCTTTCTTATTGGTAGACAGAGTCACGGAATTCGAATCGGGTGAGTCATTGAAAGCCTACAAAAATGTAACTTATAATGAGCCGCAGTTCACCGGGCACTTTCCCGATAACCCGATCATGCCAGGCGTCATGATTATTGAAGCCATGGCCCAGTGTACCGGCATCTTGGCATTTAAAACCCAGGAAGTCAAACCGGATGGGACGTCCATGTATTATTTGGCGGCGGTCGATAATTGTCGTTTCCGAAAACCTGCCGTTCCAGGGGATAAACTTGAATTTGAAGTGAAAACGGTTAATAACAAAAAAGGCATTTGGAAGTTTGAATGTAAAACTTTTGTCGATGGCAAAATTATCGCTTCTTGCGACATGTTGTGTGCCGAAAGAAAAGTTTAACTCTGTTATTAAAAGGCTGTATTAGTGATTCATCCAACCGCAATCATAGATGACGATGCTGTAATTGCCGAAGGCGTATCCATTGGTGCGTACACCGTCATTCAAGGAAAAGTAACCATCGGTAAGAACACCGTAATCGAGCCTCATGTGGTCATTTCCGGTCCGACGACGATTGGTGAAGGCAACCATTTTTTCCAATTTTGCTCGATCGGTGCGGCGCCGCAAGACAAAAAATACGATAACGAACCGACCACACTGGTGATCGGTGACAACAACACCATTCGGGAGAATGTCACGATTAACCGAGGCACTTCTCAGGATCGGGGAGAAACGTCTATCGGCAGTGATAACTGGATCATGGCGGGGGTTCATATCGCACATGACTGTATGGTTGGCAACCATACGATACTGGCGAATGCTTCAGCATTGGCGGGGCATGTTACCGTCAGTGACTGGGCGATTTTGGGCGGGTATACCCTGGTGCACCAATTCTGTCATATTGGCGCTCATAGTTTCTGCGGCATGGGCAGTGTCATTAATCAGGATGTACCGGATTTCGTCACGGTATCGGGCAACTTGGCCGGGCCGAGAGGTTTGAATGTCGAAGGCTTGAAACGTCGTGGATTCGATCGGGATCAAATCAATTTGATCAAAAAGGCTTATCGTGCGTTATATCGCACGGGGTACCGATTAGAAGAAGCCATTCGTGAAATCGAATGTATCAACGACGATCGGGACACACTTTCTTCTTTAGTGCACTTCTTAAAAAACTCT
>JAWVWZ010000016.1:0-12449 GCA_033723505.1 Hydrogenovibrio sp. | reverse complement strand
CACTCCGGCGGGCTTTTTTATCGCTTCCGTCCATATTCTTTTCCTGTTAAACTGAAATTGTCACACCGTCGTGGTTCTTTGTTTTCATTCACTTCTTTTTTCAAAATACTGTCATGATTTGAAGGTATCTTTCCTGGTCAAACTTTCTATAAAATAGAAAAAAGTTGAATGAATTTCCGTTAAGTTTGGTTTTCAGGAGTTGTTATGTCGAAAATGGATATCGGGCTGATCGGCCTGGCTGTCATGGGGCAGAATCTGGTATTGAATATGGCCGATCATGGCTATGGCGTCAGCGTATATAACCGGTCACCGGAAAAAACTCGAACATTCATCGCTCAACGCGTTGAGTCGCGAAACATTATCGGAACATACTCCCTGGAGGAGTTTGTCGACTCACTGGCATCCCCTCGAAAAATCATGTTGATGGTTAAGGCAGGGGAGGTTGTCGATCATTTTATTGACCTGCTCCTGCCGTTGCTGGACAAGGGCGATATCATCATCGATGGCGGCAACTCCTTATACACGGACTCAAACCGTCGAACAGAAAGCTTGAAGGAAAAAGGTATTCTCTTTATCGGCACTGGCGTTTCCGGCGGGGAAGAAGGCGCGAGAACCGGGCCATCCATCATGCCTGGAGGCGACCCGGCTGCCTGGCCAGCCGTTAAATCCATTTTTCAGGATATCGCCGCGAAAAGTGACGGCGAACCCTGTTGCGACTGGGTCGGGCAAGGAGGCGCGGGGCATTATGTCAAAATGGTCCATAACGGTATTGAATACGGCGACATGCAGTTAATCACCGAAGCTTACCAGTTGATGCGGGAAGGCCTGGGGTTGAGCGCGGATGAATGTCAGCAGGTGTTCGCAGAATGGAATCAGGGGGTGTTGGACTCTTATCTTATCGAAATTACGGCAAACATCCTGTCCTTCAAAGATGAAGACGGAGAACCTTTAGTCGATAAAATCCTGGATGCGGCTGGTCAGAAAGGCACCGGAAAGTGGACGGGAATCAGCTCACTGGAGCTGGGGATTCCGTTGACCTTGATTACCGAATCGGTTTATTCGCGCTGTCTGTCCGCGTTGAAGAGCGAACGCCAGACCGCAGCGAAGCTTTTCCCGAAACAGTCTGTCAAGCTGGATGTCGATCGCCAGGAAATCCTCACGGCAATTCATGATGCGCTCTATGCCTCGAAAATCATTTCTTATACTCAAGGGTATATGCTGATGGCGGAAGCCGCCAAGGATTATGGTTGGGAATTGAATTACGGTGGCATTGCCCTGATGTGGCGCGGCGGGTGTATTATCAGAAGCCGGTTCCTGGGCGAAATCAAAGCCGCCTATGACCAGGCCCCGAACTTACAAAACCTGCTTCAGGCAGAGTTCTTCGAACAAGCTGTTAAAAACGCCGAGGCCAACTGGCGTCAAGCGGTGATTTTCGGTATCCAGAAACAGATTCCGACGCCGGCGCTGAGCTCGGCCTTAGCCTTTTTCGACGGATACCGTAGTGCGACTCTGCCCGCCAACCTGCTTCAGGCACAAAGGGATTACTTCGGTGCCCATACCTATGAACGGGTGGACCATCCGAGAGGGGAGTTCTTTCACACCGACTGGATAAGGTCAGGTGGAAATGTCAGTTCAACGACTTACGAGGTGTAGCCTATGTCGGAAGATTGTACCTTTGTCGTTTTCGGAGCGACCGGGAATTTATCGCTGACCAAATTGATGCCGGCCTTTTACCATCTGGATGAGATGAATCGTCTGACCGATGGTATGCAGCTGCTTTTATTAGGTCGGCGAGATTACTCCGAACAGGATTGGATCGAAATCATCAAAAATTCGGTGGCCCCCAAAGCCCGAGGCGGTTTAAAAGAACTGATTTTTAAGCGTTTCTGCAACCGAATCAAATACGTCAAGATGGATGTCGACAAACAATCCGATTATGACAGCCTTTCGAATGCACTGAAACAGGAAGGCATGCCTGCCAATATTGCCTATTATCTCTCGCTGGGACCGGATCATTTTTCGAAAGTCGTGAAAAACCTGAATAAGGCGGGATTGCTTGATCAAACGTTGGGTTGGCGCCGGGTTGTGCTGGAGAAGCCCTTCGGGTATGACTCTTCCAGTGCGAAGGCCTTGCAGGTCGAACTCAATAAATACCTGGATGAACGTCAAACCTATCGTATCGACCATTATCTCGGCAAAGGGATGGTACAGAATATCATGGTGTTTCGCTTTGCCAACCTGTTGATGGAACCTTTATGGAATCGAAACTATATTGACCATATTCAGATTACCCATGCCGAAGATCGGCCAATCGGCAGTCGAGCGGGCTATTATGATACCAGTGGCGCGATGCGGGATATGATCCAAAGTCATCTGCTGCAGCTGCTGGCGCTCGTCACGATGGAGCCGCCGGCATCAATGGATGCCGAGGATTTGCGCGACGAAAAGGTGAAGCTCTTGAAGTCGATTCGAAAAATCAATAAAAACAATGTCAAGGCTCAGGCTTATCGTGCGCAATACGCCGAAGGCGAGGTGAACGGCCAGGTTGTCCCCGGTTATCTTGATGAGCCTGGGGTAGCCGAAGACAGTGTGACCGAAACCTATGCCGCCATGAAGCTTTATATTGATAACTGGCGATGGGCCGGGGTGCCATTTTACATCCAGACCGGCAAGAATATGAAGGCTTCGAAGACGCTGGTGTCGATTTGCTTTAAGCATCCGCCTCAGCAGTTTTTCAGGGAATCTCAGGTGAAAAAAATGGATCCTAACTGGATCGTCTTCGGGATTCAGCCGAGAGAATCGATCAAAGTCGAAATGACGGCAAAAGAGCCCGGACTGGAGATCAACACTCAGCAAATCAGCCTGGACGCCTCTATGAAAAAGGAGGGGGAAGACTCGATCGATGCTTATGAAGAATTGCTGCTGGATGTCATAAAGGGCGACCGTTCACTTTTCCTTAGGTATGACGAAGTGAAAGCGGCCTGGAAAGTGGTGGACCCTGTATTACAGGTTTGGGCTTCGGATACCAGTTATATCGACACTTACGCCTCGGGAAGCTGGGGGCCGAAAGGATCCGAGAAATTGTTCGATCAGCCGGACCAGGGCTGGCGAATCCATATCAATCCCGAGTGTGCAGAGTAAAACGCTAAACAATGGGAGAGGGCCAATGACAGCATTACCTGATAACTGGCTAATTTATGATTCCGCGGAAGCCGTCGCACAAGCAGTGGTCGAGCAACTGTTGACGCTGTCTTATCAAGCCATCAAAACCAAAGGCGCTTTTCATTTGGTGACCGCCGGTGGCACCACGCCCAATCGATGTTACCAATTACTGCGTGAACAAGCAGCCGACTGGAAGCACTGGCATATCTATATGGGCGATGAAAGGGTTTGTGCGGCTGACGACAAGAATCGAAACTCTCTTGCTTTGATGGACAATTGGTTGAATTTTAAAAAAATTCCGCGAGATCAGATTCACTTTATTCCAACCGAAAATGGCATGGCAGAAGCGGCAAAAGCCTATGAAGAAATTGTTTCAGGCGTCAAAAAATTCGACGTTTGTTTACTGGGAATGGGGGAAGACGGGCATACCGCCAGTCTGTTTCCCGGACACGATTATCCTTCCGACAGTCTGGTGGTCACGGAGTCCAACTCTCCAAAGCCCCCGCCACAAAGAGTCAGCTTATCTTTCAAGGCGTTGAAAAACAGTCATCTTCTGCTGAAAATCATCACCGGTGCCTCCAAGCAATCGGCCATTCAGAAATGGCTGGCAGGCGAAGAGTTGCCCATTGTCAAAGCAACGGGGGAACAAACTCATACCTATCTCAGTCGGGATGCCTTGCCACCGGAAATTGCTGTCGAATAACGGTTATATCAATTCAGGTTAATCGAAGCTGATTCGACGTTGTCGATTTTTTCGAGGTTGTCGAGAAGCGTACCGACACTGGTTTGTGCATCGACCTCGATAATGAATTGCATGGAAACCGTGCCGTCAGTTTTATCGGACACCGTATCGGATTTGATCAAGTTGATGTCCGAGTTTGCCAGCAAAGTCATAATGTCACGCAATAAGCCTTTGCGATCGAAACAAAGCACACTGAGTTCCGCCTCATAGGTCTCTACCAATTCAGCCTGGTGTCTTGTCCAGGAAACGGCAATCAGGCGCTTTTGCTCCTCATGACTCAAGTTCAGAATGTTGTTGCAGTCTTTTTTGTGGACGGTTATGCCTCGACCGCGCGTGACATAACCGATAATCTGATCGTTTTCCGTTGGGTGACAGCAGGGCGCCAACAAGGTTTTCAGCTGCGGCGAGCCAATGACGTAAGCTCTCAGCGGTTCCTGATGTTCGCCTGGGTGAATCGAGTCCATCGCCCGGGTTTTCTGAGGATCCTGTTTGACCTTATGGATATGCTGAGGCTTGACCAGCTTCTGTAATGCGCTGTTGACTTGACGTTCATTTAACTGGCCTTTGCCAAGCGCTTCAAAAAATTCCGTCGGCTGTTCGAACTTAAAGTGGTTTGTCACCTGCTCGATAGTGACATCCTGAGCATGCAAACGCCGGACTTCCTTATTGAACAAGGCTTCCCCCGCTTCCCGGTTGGCTTCCTTGTTTTGCTGGTTGAACCAATGACGCACCTTGGTTCTGGAGCGGCTGCTGCCAAGATACCCTAGGTTAGGGTTTAGCCAGTTACGGCTCGGAGTGCCGTTTTTAACGGTGAGAATCTCAACATAGTCGCCCGTTTTAAGTTGATAGGTCAGCGGTACAATGCGTCCATTGACTTTTGCGCCACGGCAGCGATGCCCCAGTTCGGTATGGATATAATAAGCAAAATCCAGCGGCGTCGAACCTTTGCTGAGGGTGATGATTTCATCCGTCGGCGTCATGGCATAGATATGCTCCGACAATAGCTCGGTGCTGATTTCGTTCAGCAAGTCCGGATTGTCATTATATTCAAGCATTTGGCGCACTAAATTGATGCTTTGCTCCAGGCTGGCGTCGAGCTTTTTACCGTCTTCCTTATAACGCCAATGCGCGGCGACGCCATATTCTGCATGGCGATGCATTTCGTGTGTCCGGATTTGAATTTCGACGGTTTTGTTTTCGGCGCCGACAATGACGGTATGGATCGACTGATAGCCATTTTCTTTCGGGCTGGCGATATAGTCGTCGAATTCCTCTTTGATGTAATTCCAGCGACTGTGGATGCTACCAAGCGCTTCATAACATTGCTCGATATTGTCGACGTAAATCCGCACCGCTCGTAAATCGTACAACTCGTCGATTTCGAGATTCTTATTGGTCATCTTTTTCCAGATGCTGTAAATGTGTTTAGGGCGGCCGGAAATTTTGTAATTGAAGCCTTTGGCATCGAACATTTCTTCCAACGTCTTGATAACGTTCTGGATAAATATTTCACGCTCGGCGCGTTTGGCGTCTAATTGACTGGCAATCGATTTATAAATATCCGGATGCAGATAACGGAAGGAGAGGTCTTCCAGTTCCCACTTCAATTGTGCGATTCCCAGGCGATTCGCCAGTGGCGCAAAAATCAACTGGGTTTCATTGGCGATTTGCTGCTTGACCTCTTCGGGTTCATTTTTCAGATTGCGCAAGCGGACGACACGATAGGCCAGCTTGACGATCATGATGCGGATATCGGAAGTCATTGCCAATAACATTTGTCTCAAACGCTCGGTTTGCACTTCGTTGGCTGCCGATGCAGTATTGAGTTCGAAACCGTTCAGTTTACGGATACCCTCGACCAGTTGAATAATGTTGTCGCTGAAGTGCTGTTTGAGTTTTTCTTCCGGGTAGAGCGTTTCCAGAGAGCGATCACTGATTAAGGTGGCGATCAGAGTATCCCGGTCCATATTGAGACCGGCCAGGATCTGTGCGACATCATCGCTGTATACTTGGGACGTCTTCGACTGATTGCGAGATTCGAGCGCTATCTCACACGCTTTCAAAGCAGTGGCGTCGATGTCTTCGGTATGGAATATTTTTTGGTATAACTTGTCAGCGGTCATGTCAGTCAATTAAATCTTTCACATTTTATTTTTGAGCTTAAAGCAGAAATTTAACCATTTCCAGACAAGAAAAACACTGAAAAAATGCTTTATCGCACGGAAAATGAGATAATAATCCGCATGAATTTTAACTCAAAAACGTCCAATAATCCGAACTCCTCACCCAATTTCGAGAATAGCGCACAGGGTTTTTCCGTTGCACCGATGCTGGACTGGACCGACCGTCACTGTCGGGTGTTTCACCGAAAATTGACCCGTCACGCCTGGTTGTATTCCGAAATGGTGACCACCGGCGCGATCATTTACGGTGAGAACCTTCCTCGATTTCTCGGTCATGACCCGAGCGATGCGCCAGTGGTATTGCAATTGGGCGGCGCCGATCCTGTTGATTTGGCAAAATCTGCCAGGCTGGGACAAGAGTGGGGCTACAACGAAATCAACCTCAATGTCGGTTGTCCATCTGACCGTGTGCAAAACAATATGATCGGTGCCTGTCTGATGAATCATCCTAAGGTGGTGGCTGAAGCCGTCGCGGCAATGAAGGCTGTTGTCTCGATTCCTGTGACGGTCAAGTCGCGCATCGGGCTGGATGACAGCGACGATTATCAGGCTTTGCACGATTTTGTGTCCGGCATTGAACGGGCAGGAGGGGATGGCGTGATCATTCATGCGCGGAATGCCTGGTTGCAGGGCCTGTCTCCCAAAGAAAATCGTGAGGTTCCGCCATTGAAATACGACTGGGTTCGGCGTATCAAACAGGATTTTCCGCATTTGCCGGTCGCTATCAACGGCGGCATCAAAACGCCGGAGCAGGGATTATCGTTTTTACAGCCGGAAGAAAGTTTGCCCGGGGTGGATGGCGTCATGCTTGGCCGCGCGGCTTATGAGAACCCCTATTTGCTGACGTCTGTCGATTCACTTTATTATCACGATGCACAGACGCCGCCCGAGCGTGAAGCCGTTCTGGAATCGATGTACCCTTATATCGAAGCCCATCTGGCGTCCGGCGGAAAGCTGAATCAGGTCTCGCGCCACATGCTAGGATTGTTTGCCGGTATGCCAGGTGGTCGAATGTGGCGCCGCTATATTTCCGAAAATGCCTTCCAGAAGGGCGCAGGGATTGAAGTCTTGCAAACGGCCCTTACAATGGTACAAACGGAAATGAAACGAATGGAAGATCGTCAATGATTTTATTGGAAGTCCCTTTTGCGGAAAAAGATACGGCCAAGTCACTCGGTGCCAGGTGGAATCCGCTGGAAAAAAAGTGGTATGTGCCGGACGACCTTGAGCAAGACCTGACGCCCTTCGAACGTTGGCTGCCGAGCGCTTCGGAAGCGCAGGCGGTGATCTCGCCTTTGTCCGACGATGCCACTTCCGCGAATGAAAAACAAAAAGGCATTCCTTTAAGTCACCTGATGCATCAGGTACAGGCAGCCTTGCAACAAAAATTTATCGGCGCGGTTTGGGTAATGGCTGAAGTGGCCAATTTAAATGAAAGAAGAGGGCACTGGTACTTCGAACTGACCGAGACGGCCGAAAGTGGGCAGCAGCTTGCCAGTTGCCGCGCCATGATCTGGCAGAGTCAGGCCGAAAGAATTTTAAGTAAATTCTCCGAGCAAACCGGTTCGGAACTGACGCCGGGACAGAAGATTTTATTATTGGTCGAACCCACGTTTCATGAACGGTTCGGCTTTTCGCTCGTCATTCAGGATATAGATCCCAGTTTCACTCTGGGAGAACTGGAAGCCAAACTTCAAGCGATTCGTAAACAACTGATCGACGAGAAGCTTTATGACAAGAATAAAGCCTATCCGATGCCGAAAGATTTTTTCCGGGTCGCGGTAATTTCGCCACCAAGTGCCGCCGGTCTGGGAGATTTTCGCGCCGACGCCGACTTGCTGGTCAATCAAAAGCTGTGTGAATTCAAATACTTCTATTCGGCTTTTCAGGGAGAACAGGTCGAAACCGAAATGCTGGGTGCCTTGGATGCCTTTGAGGCATTACACCACTCCAATCGTTTCGATGCGTTGATCATTATTCGCGGTGGTGGGGCCAAGCTCGATTTACAACCGTTGAATAATTATCCATTGGCCAAACGGATTGCAGAGCTTGATTTGCCGGTATTAACCGGAATCGGACACGAGCGCGACAACACCATTCTTGATGAGGTCGCCGCCGTTCGATTCGACACCCCGAGCAAGGCCATTGCCGCCATTCAGCACGCCATTTTTTCTAGCGCCCAGAAAGCACAACAGAACTGGTTTATGATCGAAAAAGCGAGTCTGCTTTATGTCCAGAAGCAAAAGCAGACTCTAAGAGACTGGGAAAACCAGATCCACACCAAAAGTTATCAATTGTTGCAGTCCCAAAAACAGTGGTTGACCCCCTTGATTCTCAGAATTCAGCAACAAAGCCGTACGTTGGTGAATACTCAGCAACACCGGCTAATTCAAACCATGGATACCATCAGTCATCAGGCGAAAGGGCAATTGCAACTGCAAATACAGCAACTGGATCGTCATTTCGAAACGGTCGAACAAAGGCCGGCGCAGATACTGGCCTCGACGAAAACGGCCGTCAAGCAACTGATTGCTTTTATCTTAAGCTCCGGGCCTGAGACGCAATTAAACCGGGGGTTTTCGATCATTAAAAATGCCCAACAGAAGGTGATAACCAGTCGTGAAGAAGCGATCCGGGAACCGGTACTGGAGATTCAGTTCAAGGATGGTAGCTTGAGTGCGCGTCCCGTAGACAACAGTGAAGAATCCTCTTAGTATCAGATGAATTCGATCAATCAATCCATTTTAAAAGGAGATGGAGAATGAGTAAGCAAACTGCAGAAAGTTACCAGCAGAATTATGAAAAACTGCAGGAAATCGCACAGAAACTATCCCAGTCTGATGGAATCGACATCGATGAGCTGGTGCCGATGGTGGATGAAGCAACACGTGCCTATAACCTGTGTCAATCCCGTATCGAGGCGGTGGAATCTGCACTGAATAAACGTCTGGACAAGGTTGAGAATCAAAGCGAAGAACCCGGTAACTGAGTTGGAAAGCATGATGGAAGCAACGATTTATCATAACCCTCGCTGTTCGAAAAGTCGTCAAGCACTGGACATTTTGACGCAAAAGGGGGCCTCGGTGACGGAAGTGCGATATTTGGATACGCCGCCGACGGTCGAAGCGCTGGATCACATTTGTCAGGCTCTGTCGATTGAACCGCAACAGTTGATTCGTACCAAAGAAGCCTTATTCAAGGAGCTGGGGCTTTCAATCGATGACCTGCGTACTCGGGAAGAATGGCTGAAAATCCTGCATGACCATCCCCGACTCATCGAGCGTCCGATTGTGCAAATAGGGGATAGAATGGTGATTGGACGTCCGCCGGAACAGATTGAAACCCTATTTGAATGATTGATGGATATGAGTTGGGGAACGTCTATCAAACGCAGTAAACTCTACTCAGTTGCCATGGCGGGCGTGTTATTGAATATCTCAATGGGGCCTCAGGCACAGGCGGCGGGCTTTCCGGATTATCAGGACACACTTGACCCGAGTTATCAGGGGCAAACCTTCGAGCTGCGTCAGGACTATCCTAAAAGCTTTCCCACGACCGATCGACCTTGGGAGCGTATTGATTTCAAAACGCACCCGAAAGCCTATCTGAGTTTTATCAAACAATACCTTTACGCCGGAATGCGTCAAGCCGACTGGCGACCAGGGAAAAATACCGTGCATAACTGGTATCACATGCCTTGGGTCACAACCGGCAGAAGGGCACGTGAAGCCATTCGTGGGTTGAATCGTAATGCCGACGCCAAGCCCTTTGAACTTGATGGGCATCAAACCCAACCGGTACAGAAATGGGAGCTGAGTTTCTACAACGATTATGCTGCCTATCAAATTGGCCAGATCTGGAGGAATCCGGCTCTGAAAGGCAAGCCCGACCTGACAAAGACCGAGTTTCCGGAAGGCAGTTTTATCGCCAAATTCGTTTTTATCACCGGTACCGATGAACAGCTTCCCTTTATGAAAGGTGCACCAACAGTGTTGGCCAATATCAACACCGACATAAAGCGCAACAGTCCGAAAAAAGCACTCCCGGTCCGACTGGTACAAATGGATTTTTCCATTCGCGATAAACGCGCCGACAGCACCACCAGCTGGGTGATGGGCGCTTTCGTTTATGACCAAAATGCGCCGCAAGGTGCTAATGGCGCTTGGGATAAAATGGTTCCGTTGGGCTTGCAATGGGGGAATGATCCTACCATTACGCCGAGCATGGAGAAAAACGGTGCCAAGCTGAAGGAGACTATTATTATGCGTTCAATTCCAACCTATGCCCGTAAACGTTTGGGGTATGGCGGCAGATTGAACGGGCCTTTGGATTTTTACGGACATTCCTGTTTAGGGTGCCACAGTATGGCGCAGTGGCCACATCCACTCAATAAAACCCCAAAAGGTAAAACCGAACAACAACGGATGCATTACTTCCGAAACCTCAAGCCGGATGAACCTTTTGAAAAGAATCACATTTCGCTCGATTATCAGTTGCATTTGGAAAATGCACTGAGAGCTTACTTCCATCAAAACTCCTCCGAAGCCGACGATTAAAATTCAAAATCTGCCAGGCGGGGGGATCGGACACCGCGCTTTTCAGATTCTTTTTATATTGATGAGAATATGCTTGGATCGAATCCTTGTATAAATCGTCCCTGAAGAGAGGGTCTTGTTTGAAATATTGAATTTAACATAATATACATTATGCGAACATATAGCAAAAACAGAAGAAGGTGTAAAGTCGGCTTCAGCCTTGCCGAACTGGCGCTTCAATTAAACTTCCTTTATTCTGGATAATAAAAAACCGCCTGTCGGCGGTTCTTCTTTTATCTTTATGCATTAGGGATTGATTACCCGATAAAGAACATCGGTACGATGGAGACCATTGCCAACAAGATACCAACCCAGGCTTTCTCTTCGTGACGTTTCAAACCAACAATCCCTGCAACCGCAGCAATCACTGCCGATCCCCAGGAAATCGGAGGAAATACAAATGCCATAAAGATCGCGATGACACCGAATAGAATCCCCATGGTTGCTGCATTACCGGGATTATAGTGTTTGGTGTTGCGCATATCGTCGGGCGTTGAGCTGGCCGAATCCAATCTCGATAAAATGGATGACAACTCAGCCTCGGTGAAGTCTTTTTGAGCAATTTCGATATCCGTCAGACCTAGCGTGATTTTCTTTTCGCGAATCAGGCTTTTGACCAGGTCATTCCATGTCGCGTCCTCAGGTAAATCATCGATGATTTTTTTGGCGGGTTCTTTGATAGACACTGACTATCCTCCTGTTATGAATGTCAATCCTTATTATAGTTTTTTTGTCCTTTTTTGGGGAAAAACTATAACAAGAAACATACCGAATCTTTTAAAATTAGATTATTATAGTGATAAATTCGATAGATAATCTTATTACACGGTTCTAAGGAGTGTCATACATGGCTTTAATGCCAGGTTTACAATTAAACATCGGCCAGCAACTGAAATTAACGCCACAATTACAGCAGTCCATCAAGATTCTGCAATATTCCGCGTTAGAGGTGCAACAAACGATTTCGACCACGCTTGAAACGAATTTCATGCTTGAGGTTGAAGCGGATACCAATGATGATTTAGAGGAAAACCTGACAGACGAGACGACTGCTGAAGAAGCGGATGCTTCCGAGACAGAGATCGACATCGAAAGCTCGGACACTTTAACCGAAAACCTGGAAATCGACTGCGACTGGGAAGATGTTTATACCGATTACGGCAGTCAGATCACCAAGAGCCCTTTGCCTGACGAATACAGTGCGCCAGAAACCTATACCGCTGCGGAAACGACCCTTAAAGACAAGCTTTATTGGCAGTCGGACATCTACCCATGGCAAGATTCCCAGGAGTTGATCGCTTCTTATATTATTGATGACATCGATGATGAAGGCTTTTTAAAGGTCCCCCTCTCCGACATCCTTGCCGACCTTCGGGCTAAAGAACCGGATCTAATGGTCGAATTGGCCGATATCGAGAGAGTCTTGTCGATTATTCAGGACTTTGAGCCGACCGGTGTTGCCGCAAGAGATCTGCCGGAATGCCTGATTCTTCAGCTGAAAAACCTGCCGCAAAACCCTTATGTGGTCACGGCAACCAAAATCATTGAAGAAAACTTTGAACTCTTGACGGTTCGTGACTATAAGCGATTGAAAAAGATCTATTTTTTGGATGATGAGGAACTGCATCAGGTGATCCAGATCATCCAGTCTTTGAATCCTCGTCCAGGGCGAGAATTCTCTTCATCCCAGGGAGAATTCGTGATTCCCGACCTGATGCTGTACCGTACGGAAAACGGGTTTATGATCGAATTGAACCAGGAAGCCTT
>JAWVWZ010000015.1:0-12611 GCA_033723505.1 Hydrogenovibrio sp. | reverse complement strand
TTGTTGTAAACGCCGCTGTGCGGTTTCGATTTCTTGTTGTACGCGATTTTTCCAGGCGTTAAAAGATTCATGTTTGCCTTGAACCAGTGAATCGTGACTTTTGGAGTGATTGGCGAATTCGACGCCATGTTGCTGCATTTCCCGCATTTGATCCCAAGTCATATTGGACTGATAGTGGGCATCGACAGGGTCGGTATTGACGAAAACCGTCAGCGGCCAGCCTAAGGCTTTCAGTCGTGGATAGGCTTGAGTGTAGACACTTTTCCAAGCATCGTCGACCGTGAGCACCACCGTGTTTTCAGGAATCGGTTGCCGGGTTTTGAGAGCATCAACCAGTCTGGAAAGTGACCAGACATGGAAATGGTGTTGTTTCAGGTAAGTCAGTTGCGCATCGAATTGGTCGAGCCGGATATTGGTGCTTGGCGTGTCCGGCTGACCGAATCGATGATAAAGCAGAATGACAGCACTGCCATCTGGATTCGGGTTTTCGGCAGCGAATGTTGGCAGCGATGTGATGAAAATACCGACCCCGAAGAGTAGTGTATGCAGCGTTTTTTTCAAGTCAATGTTCATAGGGGGTGAGAGTCCGTCAGATCTTGATGCCAGTGTGTTTCAGAACAAATAACATTAACAAGTAGCATAGCACCGTAATCCCAATTGAGAGGAACATACTGAGATAAAAGTTCACTCCTTGTTTTAGCAGCAGGGGTAAGGTGATGAACAATGCCAGAGAGGGGATGACCAACCAGACTATCTGCAGCGAAAACGCCGAGATTCTGTCGATACTTTTGGTATCGAAGTATAACCAGAAAAGGGCCAGAACGGAAACAAGCGGCACCGACGCCAAGATCGCGCCCATCAGGGTGCTGCGTTTGGAGATTTCGGAAATCAAGACGATCAGTATCGCCGACACCAGGACTTTTACCACATAATAGATCAAATCAATTCCTTTACTTGTGGGAGGAGTCTATCAAATCTGCCAGGCGGGGCCTAGCCTGGATGAACGGTCACGCGATTACGTCCCAGGTGCTTGGAATCATAGAGCGCCATATCCGTCCGATGTATCAACTCCGAGATGCTCTCTTTGGATTGCAAGGTCGCGACACCGATACTCACCGTCATTTGACCGACATCGCTGAAAGGGTGGGTTTCGATCGCTGTTCGAATCGTTTCCGCACGCACTTCGGCATCTTCTAAGCTGCTGTTTTCCAGAATGACGATAAATTCTTCTCCTCCCCAGCGGCCGATGTGGCCACTTTGCTGAAAGGTTTGGCGCAACAGCTCCGAGACGTTCTGCAAGGCCTGATCTCCGACCGGGTGCCCCAGAGTATCATTGATCTTCTTGAAATAATCGATATCGATCAATAACAGACTGAAGCTGTCGCCACCTTTTTGGAAGGCTTGATGTCGTGCCTCCAGAATTTGTTCGATCTTCAGACGGTTATAGAGCTGAGTCAAGGGATCGGTGGAGGAGAGTTCTTCCAGAATTCGATTTTTCTTTAATAGATCGTCCTGAATTTGGGTCAATTCTTTCGTGCGGGCTTGGACTTTTTTTTCCAACAGCACATTGGTCTGTTTCAGCTCGTTGTTGATGATTTTAAATTTTCGCGCAATCATAATGGCGAACAGCATGCTGATCAATACCAGAAAAATAGCCAATGCGGTGATTTGGGTCATGATATGGTCGATCTTCATTTTCGACTCGCCAATCAGACGTCGCGTCTCATCTTCTTGATAGTGTGAAAAGTCATTGACCTTTTGGCTAAAGGCATTTAGTTGGGGGATATTTTGACTTTCAAGGAGGTGTTTGCTTTGTTCAAGCTTTCCATCCATTGCCATGGTGGCAATTTTATCTTGTAATGGTCCAGTCTTTCGAGCCATGGCGTTGATTTGTTCCAACCAGCGGTTTTCACTCGGATCGTTTCCAATTAGTTTCGCTAATTGATTCCGGTATAGTGTGTAGTTGTGGCCGTTTCGATAAAAACTCATCAAAGCTCGGTCTTGATCGAAGGCATCATCAAGCAACATCAACAGCTCTAAGTCGACAGTCCGGTTTTGTCCGGAAATATGAAGATTAAGTAGGTTATGAAGTTTTTGGTACTGTAGATCAATGACCTGTGAGGCTTTATTCAGAGTGTCAGTTGTCAGTTTTTGAGAAGCGAAAACCAGAATGGCGACCATCATCAAAATTAAGAGAAAGGTCGAAATAATCAATAGATTATTCGAATTTAACAATAGCTTTCTATTCATTATCCTGCTTTCCATAGCATGGACATTCATTCGCCCGGCTAGATTTAATAAGTAATTAATACTAAAGTATTTTTTCGGATCAAGTCAAGCTGACTCGTAAAATAATTGCCTGGGGTTTTTCTCATAAATACAGGCTGGAGAATGCCTTGATCGATCAATTTCTGTGCCTTTAGCGCACTCAGACTGGAAAACCCCAAGATCCTTTAATGTCTGGGGCAACGATTTGTATTAGAATTTGTTCGATGCAGTATTCGATAAAGAGAAAAAAATTTTGAATTTGATTTCATTGGCGCAGGCGGTAGCAAAAATCCGTTCAGGAGAGGTGATTGCCTATCCGACCGAAGCGGTTTATGGATTGGGGTGTGATCCTTTTAATCACTCGGCATTTGAGCGTTTGTTGACACTCAAACAGCGACCAGTGGAAAAAGGGGTGATTTTGATCGCGGCCAACTTACAGCAGGTGCTGGCATTGGCGGCAATCGACGATCAACCGTGGACCGAAGTGGTTGTCCAGTCATGGGCCGATGCGAGCCAGCCGGTGACCTGGGTGTTGCCTGCGACCGAAAAAGTACCGGAATGGATTACCGGAGGACGGGATACGGTTGCCATTCGCGTGACTCATCATCCGATTGTGAAAGCGCTATGTGAGCAGCTGGGAACAGCACTGGTGTCGACCAGCGCTAATTTGAGCGGAGAACCCCCCATCCGATCGGCGCAGGCATGCGACCAGAGTTTTGCCGGCATTCCGATTTTGGAAGGAACGCTGAGCGGCGTGGAGTCGCCTTCCCAGATTTGGGATGCGCAAACCCTGACACGTTTGAGATAGATGGCTTTACTATTTTTTGTCGCCGGAGGCTTGAGCTTTTTTCGCTTTCAGATAAAGCGGTTCAACGATTTTGGCGTATTTTTTAAGATCCTCGATTCTTGAAGCATTCGACGGGTGAGTGCTCAAAATTTCCAGTGGCTCGCCTTCCGATAACCGACTCATTTTTTTCCAGACATTGACCGCGGCGTAGGGGTCGTATCCTGCCCGTGCCGCCAGTTCAACGCCCATGCGGTCCGCTTCGGTTTCGTGGGTTCGGCTATTGGGGAGCAAAAAGGTGGTTTGCATGACCATATTGCCCACATCCATTGCCGGGCCTTGTACCCCGGTCAAGATGCTGACGGCTTCCAGTCCCGCCTGGCTGACCATGGCTTCCGAAGCGCGCTCCCGACCATGCTCTCTCAGTGCATGGGAAATCTCGTGGCCCATGATCGCAGCGATTTCCGCATCCGTCAATTTCAGCTTCTCGATAATGGCGGTGTAGAAAGCGATTTTACCGCCGGGCATACACCAGGCATTCAGCTGATCCGATTTGATCAGGTTAACCTCCCAGTGCCAATTGGGGGCATCTTCACGAAAAACCTTGGTTTGCGGAATAAGGCGATCGGCGACGGCGCGAATGCGCTTGAGTTCTTCCGGGTTGGTGTTCAAAGCATGCTCTTTTTTCGCTTTGGCGAGCACTTCGGCATAGGCTTTTTCGGCCCCTTTTTCCATTTCTTCTTCGGAGACGATCATCATTTGGCTGCGTTCCACGCCGACCGCACCTTTTTTGGTGACATTGCTGGTACAGCCGGTCGTCAACGCCAGAAAGACTGACAACAGGCCAATCGTGGATGCTTTTGCAAGATTTGTCGGGATCATTTTAATGTCATCTCTTCGAAAGTCTGAGTGGATATTTTATAAAAACAACGGGCTCAATTTCTATAAAATAGACACTTCGACGCAATAAATTTAAGGATTCTAGCCCCTATGTCTAATACCATTCAAATCGATGCGGTTAAGCAATACCTATTGGCCTTACAGGATGACATCTGCCGACAGTTGACCGCCGAAGACGGCGCCGACTTTATTGTCGATGCCTGGGAAAGAGAAGGCGATGAAGGCGCGATGGGCTTGACTGGCGGTGGGCGGACTCGGGTATTGGAAGACGGTGAAATCATCGAGAAGGGCGGAGTCAATTTTTCCCACGTTAAAGGAAAGACATTGCCGGCATCGGCGACGGCACACCGCCCAGAACTCGCAGGCCGTTCGTTTCAGGCATTGGGCGTGTCTTTGGTGATTCATCCCCGTAACCCTTATGTGCCGACCTCCCATGCCAATGTCCGCTTCTTCGTTGCCGAAAAAGAGGGCGAAGAACCGGTCTGGTGGTTCGGGGGCGGATTTGATTTAACGCCCTATTATCTGAACGAAGAGGACGCCGTGCATTGGCATCAACAATCCAAAGCGGCTTGTGACCCTTTCGGAGAAGACATTTATCCGCAATATAAAAAGTGGTGTGACGAATACTTCTACCTGAAGCATCGCGACGAAACCCGAGGGGTCGGAGGGCTTTTCTTCGACGACCTCAACCAGTCGACCCATGGGTGGGATTTTGATCGCTGTTTTGAGTTTATGCAGTCAGTCGGAGATCACTATATCAAAGCGTATCGCCCCATCGTTTCAGCTCGAAAGGACCAGGACTATGGAGAAAGACAGCGGGATTTTCAGTTGTATCGAAGAGGGCGTTATGCCGAATTCAATCTGGCATTTGACCGCGGAACGATTTTTGGCCTGCAGACCGGAGGTCGAACCGAATCGATTTTAATGTCGATGCCGCCATTAGTGACCTGGAAGTATAACTATCGTCCGGAACCGGGGACGGAAGAAGCCAAACTTTATGAATACCTGACTCCGAGAGACTGGGTGTAATGCGCTGCGATGGATAAGCTCCGAGTCGATAAATGGTTGTGGGCGGCACGTTTTTTCAAAACGCGTGGCACCGCTTCCGATGCGGTCAAGGGCGGAAAGGTTGAATTAAACGGTGTCAAACCCAAGCCTAGCAAGACATTGTCTGTCGGAGACAAGCTGAAAATCACTCAGGCACATCGTCGGGTGGAAGTGACCGTTTTGGCGTTGTCGGATAAGCGTGGCAATGCCGAAATGGCTGAAACACTCTATCGACTAGACGAAGAAATCCTCAACCAGAAAGCGCCCCCTGCAGAAATGGCGTTGGCCGGATATCGTCAGAAAGGAATGGGACGCCCGACCAAACGTGATCGCCGAAAAATTGAACAATTCAATAATTTCTAATCGCGGTTTCCAAAGCGTGTGCTAGAGTGTTACTGACTTAATCGGCAAAGATGACATTCGATACAGGAAGGAGAGAAGATGGCATTGTATACCGTACTTTATGATGCTCAGCAGGCGGCAGTCTTCGATTCGGAGATTCGTCCTTTATTGGCGGACTTGGATTGCGACTATGTGCCCTATCAAGCCGATGCGCTTCCTGCAATAGAGGGTCAGAACAAAGTCATTCTCTGGCTCGGAGATGAGCCTCTTTGCCAATTGCTTCCCATCGCTTCCGAGCGCGACTGGCAAGTTGGGTTCTTACCGCATCCCGATATGCAGCGTCTTTATCGAACGTTTTCAGTGTCGAAAAAACCGGCAGAAGCGTTGGCAGACATTACCGGTGTTGAAGAGGCTTCTGAGGCCGATCTGATGTATTGCAACGAACAGCTGGTCTTGGGATCGGTGATGCTGGGAGACTCTGAAACCATGGCCCCTGCCGCACAAATGGAGGAAGGCTTGTGGAGCAAATTGAAACACCTCATTTTGCTGACCTTCAATCTCAGTCGAGCCTATTTGTGTGCCTATACACTGGAAACGGCCAAGCAAAGTGCCTTAAGTACTGCGGCACTGGGCATAACCATTGTCTATCGCCCGAGTAGCAGTGATTTCACCAAGCGCGTCGTCGGGGAAACCGAGCAGGACGAATCCAGTTTAAATGCCATTATCCTTGCGCCGAGAAGCCTTATCGAAGTTGTCCACTTTCTGCTAGGTCGCTTTTTTCCCAAAGAGCAAAGCAGCGGTGTTTTGCCCGACTATATCGGTCATATCAAAACCGAGTCGATTAAGATAACCGGCCGCAAAGAATTGAATTTTTATGTGAATGGCGAATTGTTCCACGCGGAACAAATCGAGGTCAAAGTACAAAGTCATGCGCTCAAGGTCCTCAGTTCGGCTTTGCCTGAAAGAGCGCCGAGCAAGGAGCAAAAAGAATCCATCCGTATCAGTGGGTTGCCGAAGGGGAATGCAGTCGATGAATTGATCAATCGCCCGTTACCCTGGATTCATCATGCCGATCAGGATGAGGTCAAAGAAACCTTTATCACTCTCAAGGAAAATGCCCGGAGTTCAGAAAGTTATCTGGTATTAATGGTGCTCTCGACGATGCTGGCGACCGTAGGCCTATTTGCCAATTCCGCGCCGGTCATTATCGGTGCGATGATTCTCGCGCCTTTGATGGCGCCGATCATTTCCTTGTCGATGGGGGTGTTGCGGCAAAACACCGACCTGATTACCGAAAGTGGCAAAACCTTATTCACCGGGGTACTTCTGGCGCTATTGTTTGCCACTTTACTCACCCTTATCACGCCTTTGCATACCATTAATCATGAAATCGATGCCCGACTGAGTCCGACTATCCTTGATTTAGGTGTCGCCATTATTTCAGGGATTGCCGGGGCCTATGCTTCTGCTCGCTCGGAAGTCGCGAAAAGTCTGGCAGGTGTTGCGATCGCTGTCGCCTTGGTGCCTCCTCTGGCAGTTTCCGGCATTGGTATCGGCTGGCTGGATATCAATGTCTTCTGGGGCGCTTTCCTGCTGTTTATCACTAACCTGATCGGAATTGTGCTGGCCGCATCGATTACCTTTTTGTTAATGGGATTCAGTCCATTTCATCTGGCCAAAAAGGGGGTGATTTTGACTCTGGCATTCGTTGGGATCATCAGTATTCCTTTAGGCGTGGCGTTTGACAGGATGGTAGAAGAACAGGGCATCGTCAATACCCTACAAGGATGGAAAATGGATGGCATTCGTGTTGCTGACGTCAAGGTGCGAAGTGGCCGTCCGGATTATGTTTCGGTGAAGTTATTGTCGCGTCATAGTTTGACCAGCGAGGATATCAGTCAGATCAAACAACAAATGGAAGCAAAACTCGGTCAACCGATTCTATTGGAAGCCACTTTGGCAATTGTTCGCTGATCGCCGCATTTCGCCATCAGCACTTTTGTGGTGCAGGTGCCACGGAATGACGCGCTTTTTTTCGACAGATTGCTATCTGTGCCTGTCAGAGGGCGACCGAGACCCCCCTGTTTATAAGCCCTTCAAAGATGGAGAATGACTGTATGTCAAAATGGCACTGGCCTTGCTCCTTTGTGACCGATCGATTCGTAAATGGAGGACGGAAAATGATGACGAAATTAGAAATGACCGAAGCGATAATGGTTGCCAAAAACCAAAAAGGCATTGGTTGGCACGATATTGCCGAGGCTGCGGGGTTGAGTGAAGTTTTTACCACGTCAGCCTGTTTGGGCATGAATCACTTGGATGCCGAGCCTGCGGCGAAAGTGGCATTATATCTTGGGTTGCCAAAAGCCGTTGAGGAAGCGTTGCAAGCTTATCCGCATAAAACCTGGGATAAGATTGTGCCGACGGATCCGCTCATTTATCGTTTATATGAGATTGTCGGCGTGTACGGGCCGACGATGAAAGAGTTAATTCACGAAAAATTCGGTGACGGCATCATGAGTGCAATCGACTTTACTATGGAAATCGACAAGGAGCCGAATCCGGCCGGGGATCGGGTCGTGGTAAAAATGAACGGAAAATTTTTGCCTTATAAAGCGTGGTAATTTATTCCAGCCCTTCGACGGTTTCTTTCGAACGATAGAAGTTCCAGGTCAGGGTCAATCCATAAACCTCGGAGCGGGTGGTTTCGATCAACGGACTTGATCGAAAGACTGCTTGTGATAGGTCTGTCAATTTATAGAAGCCTCCGATCCAGAAGTCATCAAGGTGCCAGTTCAGGCTGATTAGATAACCGAATCCACTGAATCCGCCGGTGGCTTGATAGGCTGGACGTGTTGCAGTGGCTTCTGTCGGATCGACGCCGTAGAAATAATCATTGGTTTTCGCAGTCGCGAAATTTGCAGTGGTGGCCAGCGTCAGCTTGATCCGGCGTTTGGCGGTATAACTTTTACGTAAGTAGTAGTAAAGCCCGGGAGAAGAGATGAATCCTTCCTCGTGAATCGATCTAAAATCCGACGCCAATATCCACCTGACGGGCCATTCCAGCTTGATTTCATTCAGATCTTTTCGATACAGCCGGTAGCGGATCACTGGGCCGATGCCAACCGAGCCATCCAGATCCGTCATGCCTTTTCTTGCCTGATTGTCTTTGCTCGATATTGGAATCGTGCCGGAAAGGCTCAAATCCAGTTCGACATTTTGATATTCATAAAGCGGTTTTTTGACTTCTCGTTGATTGATGGTGAAATCTTTTCCTCGATAGACAATGTATGGAAAAGGCAGAATCAGATTGTTTTGTTCTGACGAGCCGGGGTAATCCGGATAGGAGATCAGCGCAGGGCCTAAGCCAAACTCCCATTTGGGCAAAGTTTGCTGCACTGCCCAGCCTGACTGGCTGTAACCGGCAAGCGACAGGAAAGATAATAACGTCAGAGACAGTTTCATGACTTTATTATGCCTTAAACGCCGGAAATAAAAAAACCCGCTTTCGCGGGTTTTTGCATGAAAAAAATCGAGCGGGCTTAACCGTTAAGTTTTGCCATCGCCGCACGTTTCTTTTCGATCAGGTTATGGATGATTGGAGACATCATCAAATCCATTGCCATCACCATGTGGGAACCGTTACAAACCAAAGTATCCGGTCTTTGCAGGAAAGCGCCAGGGATTTGTTCTTTGACTTCTTCCAGGTTGATGTCCTGGTGACGTACGTGACAGATGATCAAGGAATCTTCTGGTGCAGGCCCCATAGGTGCATCCGGAGACATGGTCGAGAAAGGATCAGAAGTATCGATCAAAGGCACACGGTGGAAGTTGATGTGGGTACGGTGGAACTGAGGCACGATGGTTTCGATATAATCTGGCATACGCTCAAGAATCACTTCGCGAACCTGTTCAACGGAATAAGGACGTTCAGACGTATCACGATAGATTTTCTGCATCCATTCGATGTTGATTGATGGCGCGACACCAATCCCTAGATCGACGTATTGCGCGACATTGTGCATGCCTTCTTTCGGTCCGTGATCCATACGCTTGACCATGCCGTGAAGCCCTTCATAGAACAGGATATCCGTACCTTCAGGAATCGGCTCCCATGGTGTAAACTCACCTGAAGAGAAGTTGGTGCCCAAACGTGCATTGTGTTCCGCAGCTTCTTCATCACTGTGGATGTAATAACGACGTTTACCGGTACCATTTTCTTTATATTCTTTGAACAACGCTTCCAGTTCGCCGAATTCGTTTGCATGCTCGGAAAAGTGAGTCAAAACCGGCCCGCCACTTTCTTTTGACGCAGCGACCTTTTCTTTCATTTCGGCGCGGTTGTATTTATGGTAGCTGTCGCCTTCGATAATGGCAACGTTCAGCTTCTCACGATCGAAAATCTTTTCGACGGCACGTTTTACGAAAGACGTCCCGGCACCTGAAGAACCGGTAACGGTAACAATTGGATGTTCTACTGACATATCAGTCTCCTTAACTAGGTGTTTTTTAGGCACAAACCGCTAAAAAACAGCCCCGACCGGGTAGATTCAAGAATCTGCCAGGCAGGGGGGTTTAAAGTTTAAAAAAATAATGTTGCGTATTTAATCCGATTTATCGAAATTTTTCAAATGACAGTTTTGCTAAGTGTTTTAATTTCTTAGCAAAATCCACAGTCATTTAAAGGAGGTAATGGCTTATACGTCGATGTTCTCGGCTTGTAAAGCATTGGATTCGATAAAGTCTCTGCGAGGCTCGACCTCGTCTCCCATCAGGGTTGTGAACACCTGATCGGCAGCGATGGCATCAGAAATAGTGACTTGCAATAGTCGGCGAGCTTCTGCGTTCATGGTCGTTTCCCACAGCTGTTCTGGGTTCATTTCCCCCAAACCTTTGTAGCGTTGGATTGTTTGACCACGTTTTGCTTCGTTCAATAACCAGTCAAGTGCTTCTTTGAAGTGGCTGACCGGTTCTTGCTTTTCTCCACGCTGGATATAGGCGCTGTCCATAATCAGGCCTTCAAGTTCGGCACTGGTTCTGGCAATTTGTTCATATTCCGGCGCGGCGAAGAAATCTTCGTCGAAGACTTGAGAGCTTAACGTTCCATGCTCTCTTTGCTGTAGGCGGATCTGGAATTTGGCTTCGCCTTCCAGAGCCGGTTCGACGTTCAGTTGATATTCGACCTTTTGAATTTCCCCGATCGCTCTCAATCTTGGCAGGACTTTGGCCACCCAAGCTTCGGCTTTCGCGCTATCGTTCAAGGTTTCTTGCGTCACTTTCGGCAGGTCGATCAACAATTCCAGGAATGTTTTGCTGTAGCGGCGTGCCAAACGACCGATGATGCGGTTGGTTTGCAGGAAGTTTTTGGCCAGGGTTTCCAAGGCCATACCTTGAATGGCCGGCGCGCCTGTCTCGGTAAATAACGCTGCCTGATCCAGAGCCGTCTGCAACAGATAGTTCTCCAGTTCTGCGTCATCTTTCAAATAGGCTTCCTGCTTTCCTTTCTTCACCTTGTAAAGTGGTGGCTGGGCAATATAAATGTAGCCGCGTTCAATCAGTTCCGGCATTTGACGGTAGAAAAAGGTCAACAGCAAGGTACGGATGTGGGAGCCGTCAACATCGGCATCCGTCATGATGATGATGCGATGGTAGCGTAGCTTGTCCGGATTGTATTCTTCATGACCGATCCCACAGCCCAATGCGGTGATCAGCGTGCCAACCTCGGCAGAGGCCAGCATCTTGTCGAAACGGGCCTTTTCGACGTTCAAAATTTTCCCTTTCAGCGGCAATATCGCCTGAGTGCGGCGATCGCGACCTTGTTTGGCCGAGCCCCCGGCGGAGTCCCCCTCCACCAGGTACAGTTCTGACAATGCCGGATCCTTTTCCTGACAATCCGCCAGTTTGCCCGGCAGGCCGGCGATGTCCAGCGCGCCTTTACGGCGGGTCATTTCTCTGGCTTTACGTGCTGCTTCACGAGCACGAGCGGCATCGACGATTTTGGCGAAAACCGCCTGCGCTTCTTTCGGGTTCTCCAGAAGGTATTCAGACAGCTTTTCGTTCATTGCGGTTTCGACCGCAGACTTCACTTCGGAAGAAACCAGTTTGTCTTTGGTCTGTGAGGAGAATTTCGGATCCGGTACCTTGACCGAGATGACCGCGGCCAGTCCTTCACGGGCATCATCCCCGGAGACCGTCATTTTGTATTTTTTTGTCAAGCCTTCACGGTCTGCATACTGGTTTAAAGAACGGGTCAATGCCGCTCTGAAACCGGAAAGGTGCGTTCCACCGTCACGTTGTGGAATATTGTTGGTGAAGCAATAGATGGCTTCTTGATAAGCCTCGGACCACTGCATCGCTACTTCGACGACAATGTCGTCCTTGACGGTTGAAAAGTAAAATGCCTTTTCGTTGATGACGGTTTTGTTGGTGTTGATATAGTCAACAAACGCTTTGATGCCCCCTTCGAACTCAAAGATTTCGTGGCGGTCATCCCGTTTATCCAATAATTCGATATGAACCCCGGAATTCAGGAAAGATAGCTCTCTCAAACGCTTCAACAGGTAATCGAAACTGAATTCGGTCTGGTTGGTAAAGGTTTCCTTGCTCGGCAAAAAGCGGATTTCGGTTCCCGTCTCTTCGGTTTCTCCAACTGCTTCCAGTGGCGCATCAGGGACACCATGGTGATAGGTCTGCTTCCAGATATGGCCTTCACGCTTAATCGTCAAGTGGAGTTCTTCGGAAAGCGCGTTCACGACCGAGACCCCTACCCCGTGGAGCCCCCCGGAAACCTTATAGGAATTATCGTCGAATTTACCCCCGGCATGCAGCACGGTCATGATGACTTCTGCAGCAGACACCCCTTCTTCTTCATGCAGCCCGACCGGAATCCCTCGCCCGTTGTCGGATACCGAAACTGAACCATCGGTATGAATGGTGACGATGACCTTGTCACAGTGGCCAGCCAAAGCTTCATCGATCCCGTTATCGACGACCTCAAACACCATGTGGTGAAGCCCGGTGCCGTCGTCGGTGTCGCCGATATACATGCCCGGACGTTTTCGAACGGCATCCAGACCTTTCAGCACTTTAATCGAGGACGAATCGTATTCGTTTTCTGTTGTTTCGGGTAGGGTGTTTTCTGCAGTCATAGGTAATTTCTTTAATGAATATCCGTAATAATTTTTATTGTATTTTGCCCGCGCAAAAACTTAACCAATTTTACCACAAAAACTGGGCGTATGCACAAGCATAGTCCCCCGGAAAAAAGGGT
>JAWVWZ010000014.1:0-13140 GCA_033723505.1 Hydrogenovibrio sp. | reverse complement strand
GAGGGAGAACAATTCTTTGGCGGAATGGATATCGGGATGGATGCTTTTCGGAATAGTTCAAATCACATGAATTTGTTGAAGGTTTATCAAAAAGTACAGGCCTATAAACAGTTGGCAAATTAAAGATATGCTTAGAAACTCATTTTAAAATAGAGATTCTTTGTTAAAATAAGGGGATTATTTTGATCCCAAAATTAAACGGAAAAACGATGAAGTTAGATTTTTTAGATTTTGAACAACCCATTGCCGAGCTGGAAGCGAAGATTGATGAATTAAGACATCTTGATGGACAGGATATGAACCTGATTCAAGAGGTATCGGCACTGGAAGAGAAAAGTAAAAGCCTGACTGAGTCGATCTTTTCTAAGCTGACGGATGTTCAGATCGCGCAAGTTGCCAGACATCCGCAACGTCCGCTGATGCAAGATTATCTCAAGGAAATCTTCACTGATTTTAAGGAATTGCATGGTGATCGTGCTTTTGCAGACGATCCGGCGATTGTTGGTGGTTTGGCGAGATTGGATGGGCAGCCGGTCATGGTGATCGGACAAGAAAAAGGTCGCGATACAAAGGATAAAATCTATCGTAATTTCGGCATGCCCAGACCGGAAGGGTATCGTAAAGCTTTGCGCTTGATGAAGATGGCGGAAAGATTTCATTTGCCGATTTTAACCTTTATCGATACGCCGGGTGCTTATCCCGGTATCAACGCCGAAGAAAGAGGTCAATCTGAAGCGATCGCCCGTAACCTGATCGAAATGTCGGAACTGAAAGTGCCAGTCATTTGTACAGTGATTGGAGAGGGCGGCTCTGGTGGTGCTTTGGCGATTGGTGTCGGTGATGTGACGGTGATGATGGAATACAGTACCTATTCTGTCATTTCACCGGAAGGCTGTGCGTCGATCTTATGGAAAGATGCCGCTAATGCAGCCGATGCGGCATCCGCACTGGGAATTACTTCCAGCCGCCTGAAAGAGTTGGGACTGATCGACGTTATTGTTCCCGAACCTTTAGGTGGAGCGCATCGCAATCATCAGGCCGCAGCCCTGAATCTTAAACAGACATTGGTCGACCAGCTATCTTTTATTTCCAACCAGCCTGCTGATAAATTGGTCGAAAATCGTTATAACCGTTATATGCAATATGGCAACTTCGACGTTGCCTAGACGGTTCTAGCGAGCGATTTATGAGTTCGTTATCGGTCGAGGAAGCCATTGTTGCTTTTCTCAAGGATGCGAACGATGCCCAAAAGATCATTGTTGCCTTCAGTGGAGGGATGGACTCGGTAGTATTGCTTCATGCTTTGTTGCAGCAAACCGATGCAAGTCGCTTGAAGGCCGTGCATGTTCATCATGGCTTGCAGACAGAAGCTGATGATTGGCAAGCCTTTTGTGAAGCCTTTGCGGCGCAACGACACCTTCCCTTCGAATGTATTCCTATTCAACTCTCCGAAACTCGTCGCCAAGGGGTGGAAGGTGCAGCGCGACATGCTCGTTATCGCGCGTTATATCAGGTGTTGTCTGAGGGAAGCGTTCTTGTGACGGCTCACCATCAGCGCGATCAAGCAGAAACGCTATTGCTGAACCTGTTTAGGGGAACTGGTCTTGGAGGAATGGCGGGAATGCCTTATCACAAACCTCTTTCACTGGCGAACTCAACGAGAAGTTGTCATTATCGTCCTTTGCTCAAAGTTTCTTTCGAACAGATGCAGGCTTATGCTGAACGCCATGCGCTTGATTGGGTTGAAGATCCAAGCAATCAGGATGTCTATTTCAAGCGTAACTTAATTCGTCACCAGGTGCTGCCGATGATTCAGCAGGCTTGGCCGGGTGTTGAATCCCGTATTTCAGATGCAGCGGAAAATCTCGGGGAGAGCCTGGCTTTACTGGACGAACTCGCGGCGTCAGATATCGTGGGATGTCATCCGACGGCTTTCAGTTTGGATTTGGCCGGGGTGCAGATGCTCTCCTGGCAAAGACAAAAAAACCTGCTTCGTTACTGGGCAAGGGAATATGTGCGGAACTTTCAGTTAAGTCAAATGCTTTACGATTGGTTGAATGCCTCGCTTTTGAACAAGAATCCGGAAGCACATGCCAAGTGGCAGTTGTCTAACGCAGCTTTGAGGGTTGAGTCGAAGAAGGTTTATTATCTTGCTGATTTTAAACAGGAATTTGAAGTGTTGTGGCATGATGTTGATCTGGAGGAACTGCATTTTGATGAAGCGCGGATCATGACTCATCAGGTTAATGCAAAGTGGTTTGAAAGCCCGCATCAAGTGATGCTGAGGTCGTTAAAAGAATCTGATCTTCAAGTGTTTCCCGGCCTGAAAAAATGGCTGAAACAGCAAAGTGTGGTTTTTTGGAACCGAACTCGCTGGCCGGTGATGGAAATCGACGGTCAGGTCGCCGCTGTATTGGGATTTGCAACCCGCTTTGAATTTCAATAATAATATGAATGAATGTTTGCCGATATGCGCTAAGTACGCTATAATTTGCTTCCATTCTAGTGTGCAACTTTCTCTTTGCATCTAACGTCAATTTTAAAGTCGAAAAGTGATTTCATGACCAAATTTATCTTCGTTACAGGCGGTGTTGTTTCTTCTCTAGGTAAAGGGATTGCAGCGGCTTCTTTAGGGTCTCTTCTTGAAGCAAGAGGTTTAAAAGTCAGTATGTTAAAAATGGATCCCTATATCAATGTGGATCCTGGGACGATGAGTCCTTTCCAGCACGGTGAAGTTTTTGTAACGGATGATGGTGCGGAAACGGATTTGGACTTGGGGCACTATGAGCGTTTTGTTCAGCGCCACTTCACGAAACGCAACAGTTTTTCGACGGGCCAAGTTTACGAAAGAGTGATTCGTAACGAACGTCGTGGTGATTATCTGGGGGGGACCGTTCAGGTCATTCCGCATATTACCGATGAAATCAAAAATCGCATCAAGATGGCGGCGGCTGGTGCCGATGTCGCTTTGGTAGAAGTGGGGGGCACTGTCGGGGATATTGAATCCCTTCCATTTCTGGAAGCCATTCGTCAATTAGGCGTGGAAGTCGGTCGTGATAGAGCCATGTTTATGCATTTGACGTTATTGCCCTATATTGCCGTGGCCGGAGAGGTGAAAACCAAACCGACCCAGCACTCTGTCAAAGAGTTGCGTTCTATCGGGATTCAACCGGATATCTTGATTTGCCGTTCGGATAGACCGCTTGAAGAGTCCGAGCGTCATAAGATTGCCTTATTTACTAACGTTGAAGAAAAAGCCGTTATCAGCTCCTTGGATGCTCGAACCATTTATGAAGTGCCTAGGATGTTGCACGAGCAGGGGTTGGATGAACTGGTAACCCATCGTTTTAGAATCGATGCGCCGGTCGCGGATTTGTCGGATTGGGATAAGGTCGTTGATGCACAGCTGAACCCATCTGACAGTGTCGATATCGCTATGGTCGGAAAATACGTAGATCTGACGGAAGCCTATAAGTCTTTGATTGAGGCACTGAATCATGGTGGTATTCATTCGAATACCCAGGTGAATATTCACTATATTGATTCCGAACAAATTGAGATCGAAGGGACGCAGTCTATTGAAAAAATGGATGCGATTCTGGTGCCGGGTGGTTTTGGTGAAAGGGGCGTGGAAGGCAAGATCGCCGCGATTCGTTATGCTCGTGAAAATAAAATTCCTTATCTGGGGATTTGTTTGGGGATGCAAATGGCGGTGGTGGAGTATGCACGACATGTTGCCGGTCTGGAAGACGCTCATAGCACGGAATTAAACCCTGCGACCCCAAGCCCGGTTGTTGCTTTGATAACCGAATGGACCGATGAAGATGGCAATACTGTCCAACGAGATGAGGCTGCGGACTTAGGCGGTACCATGCGTTTGGGTGGGCAGAATTGTTTATTGAATCCAGGCAGTAAAATTGAACAAATTTATGGTAAGACCATTATTCGTGAACGACACCGTCATCGTTATGAAGTCAATGATGGTTATATTCCGAAACTGGAAGCTGCCGGTTTGATTATTTCCGGTCGCTCGGAAGATGGCAACCTGGTGGAGACCATTGAGATTGAAGATCATCCGTGGTTTGTCGCCTGTCAGTTCCATCCGGAGTTTACCTCAACGCCCAGAAACGGCCATCCGTTGTTCAAAGCGTTTGTAGATGCAGCCAATCAATATAAGTCGAGCAAATAAAGGACGTCGAGATCTATGAAACTATGCGGATTTGAGGCAGGTATCGATCAACCTTTGTTTTTGATTGCAGGACCATGTGTGATCGAGTCGGAACAATTGGCTATTGATACGGCGGGGCAACTTAAAGAAATGACTGATGAACTGGGAATCCCTTTTATTTATAAGTCTTCTTATGATAAGGCGAACCGTTCATCCACCAAGAGTTTTAGGGGGTTGGGCATTGAAGAGGGGCTGAGAATCCTTCAGAAAGTCAAAGATGAGATTGGTGTACCGGTTTTGACCGATGTCCACGAAGATACCCCATTAAGCGAAGTTGCATCGGTAGTTGATGTGATGCAGACACCGGCATTCTTGGTCCGTCAAACCAACTTCATTCAGAATGTTTGCAGACAAGGCATTCCGGTTAATATCAAAAAAGGGCAGTTTCAGGCGCCCTGGGATATGGATCAAGTCGTTGCGAAGGCTCGAGAAGTTGGCAATGAGAATATTATGGTGTGTGACCGAGGAACGTCTTTTGGCTATAACACTCTGATCTCTGATATGCGTGGTCTGGCTTCCATGCGCCAGACAGGCTGTCCGGTGGTTTTTGATGCGACTCATTCGGTGCAACAGCCTGGTGGGCAGGGAACCACTTCCGGAGGTCAAAGAGAAATGGTGCCTGTGCTGGCACGAGCTGCGATTGCAGCGGGCATTTCAGGGGTGTTTATGGAAACGCACCCGGATCCTAAGAATGCCTTGTCTGATGGACCGAATATGTGGCCTTTGGGACAATTAAAGCCATTGCTGAAAACAATGAAACGACTGGATGACGTCGTAAAACAGGAAGGGTTTATTGAAAACCAACTGAAGATCGACTGATACGATTGTCATGTAGTTGACACAAAGCGACAGTAGAATACGCAGCATAAATAAATTTAAAATTTTAAAGTATTAACGAAAATAGGAAGATTGATTAATGTCACTGATTAAAGATATTAAAGCTCGCCAAGTAATTGATTCTCGAGGGAATCCGACCGTGGAAGCGGACGTGATTCTGGAAGATGGTTCGATGGGAAGAGGGATCTCTCCATCGGGCGCCTCTACAGGTTCTCGTGAAGCGATTGAACTAAGAGACGGCGACAAAAGCAAATTCGGTGGTAAAGGCGTTCTGAAAGCAGTCAGCAACATCAATACCGAAATTAAATCTTTATTGGTCGGTAAGGATGCCACCGATCAGGCTGCGATCGACAATATGATGATCGAGCTGGATGGCACGGAAAACAAAGGGCGCTTGGGTGCGAATGCTATTCTGGCAGTCTCTATTGCGACAGCACAAGCAGCAGCCAAATCAAAGGGGTTGCCTTTATATGCTTACCTCAAAACGGATACCTATAAAATGCCGGTTCCGATGATGAATATCATCAACGGTGGTGAGCACGCAGATAACTCTGTGGATTTCCAGGAATTCATGATTATGCCAGTTGGCGCACCATCCATGTCAGAAGCGATTCGTTATGGAGCCGAAATTTTCCACGCATTGAAAAAAGTGCTTCATGACAAAGGTTATAACACCGCTGTCGGTGATGAAGGTGGGTTTGCACCGGATCTGAAATCTAATGAAGAAGCGATTCAAGTCATTTTGGAAGCGATTGAGGCCGCCGGTTATAAAGCGGGTGAAGATATCATGATTGCGATGGATGCGGCTTCTTCCGAGTTGTATAAAGACGGTAAGTACTTCCTGGCGTCGGAGAACAAGTCGTTGACTTCGGCTGAAATGGTCGACTTCCTGGGCGCTTGGGTCGATAAGTATCCAATTATTTCCATTGAAGACGGTCTGGATGAGTCGGATTGGGATGGCTTTAAGCTACAAACCGAAAAATATGGCGATCGTCTGCAAATTGTCGGGGACGACTTGTTTGTAACCAACCCTAAGATTCTGAAAGAAGGGATTGAGAAGGGGATTGGTAATTCCATTCTGATTAAAATCAATCAGATTGGTACCTTGACCGAGACATTCGAAGCCATTCGTATGGCGAAAGAAGCCGGTTATACAGCGGTTGTTTCTCATCGTTCCGGGGAAACCGAAGATACGGTGATCGCAGATATTGCGGTTGCAACAGGTTCCGGTCAAATTAAAACGGGTTCTTTATCCAGAACAGATCGTATCGCCAAATACAACCAGTTGATTCGTATTGAAGAAGCACTTGGTGCTGAAGCGGTCTACCCTGGTAAAGACGCGTTTTATAACTTGAAGTAATTGGGACGACGTCGCTTTTGAAAACAATTTATATTGTTTTAGGCGTCATTATTCTGATTCTTCAGATGCGCCTAATGTCCTCGGATGGGGGCATTGGCGATTACCTGTCTTTACAAAAAAAACTCGATGACCTGCAAGTCAAGGTTCATGATCTCGAGCATAAAAACTCGCTCTTGAAAAAAGAAGTCTATGATTTGCAAACCAATACCAAAGGCATTGAAACCATTGCTCGCCAAAAATTGGGGATGATTGGTGAAAATGAGGTGTTTGTAAAGGTCATCGAGTTAAGTCCTGTTCAGCAATCTCAATTAAATGCTGGCAAATCCTCTACCTTGAATCCGTCGAACCCAGCCGAAAACGGTTCATCTCCTACCGATTCAACAGAATCTGATTAACCTCACATTGCTGCATTCTGCTTGATGAAGACATAGGTCGCCCCCTGTCCACCATCTTTGGGCTGAGCACTGCAAAAAGCCAGCACTGGTGACATCTGTCTCAAACTCTGGTTGACCATGTTTTTGAGGGTCGGGCTTTGAGTATCCGAATTATATCCTTTGCCATGAATGACTAGGGCATAACGAACGCCGCTCTGATAAGCCGATTGGATAAACCGATTCAATTCCTGTTCTGCCAAGTCTGCGGTATAGCCATGCAAGTCCAGCCGCCACTCGATACCGAACAGGCCTTTTTTCAGGGTTTTCAGGTCCTGTTTGCGCAGTTCCGTGCGCTGGTAAAAAAGGGTTTCATGTGCCGAAACGGTTTGTGCCGGAATAAACTCAGCATCAAAAGCGAAACTGTCTCGGTCGTCGTCGAGCGAAAAGGTTTTTTGCGCATAATGACGTTTGTTTTTTGGCGGCGAAGAGGGCGGGTGAAGATTGGCCCGTTTTTCCAGTTCGAGCGGTTGCGTGCCTTTCATGGCCTCGGCAAATAATAATTTATCTTCTTCACTGATCTCTGACATGGTTTGCTTGAATCTTTGTATTAAAACTTGTCGGCACTTTTTACGCGTCTATTGTGGAATATAGTAGAATGTGTCTACCGATTTTGTTTTTAAAGAATTTTATAATTTACGCATCAAGATAGATAGTCGTAATCATAAGAAAAACATATTATGAAAATTTTGTTGTCCAATGATGATGGCTATATGGCGCCGGGAATCCAAACGCTGTTCAACTGCCTGAAAGAGATGGATTTCCACTCGGAATTGAAAATGATTGCTCCAGACCGTAACCGGAGCGCTTCCAGCAACTCATTGACGTTGACCGAACCCTTAAGAATTACCCAGCATGATGACGATGTTTTCAGTGTTAATGGTACACCGACGGACTGTGTGCATTTGGGAATCAATGGCGCAATGTCTTTTCAGCCGGATATGGTCATCTCCGGCATCAATGCCGGCGCCAATATGGGAGATGATGTTTTGTACTCTGGCACCGTTGCGGCGGCAACCGAAGGGCGTTTTCTAGGAAAGCCTTCGATCGGGATCTCTTTGTGCGGAGAAACCCATTTCGAAACGGCCTGTGAAGTGCTTAAAATCTTTTTAAAGGACTTTCTCGATTTTGAATTGGATGCCAATACCATTTTAAATATCAATGTACCAGATATTCCGGTTTCGGAGTTGAAGGGCATCAAAATTACCAGGCTGGGTAAACGTCATTGCTCAGAAGACGTCGTCGTGCATACTGACCCGAGAGGCAAGCCCGTATATTGGATCGGTCCGGCTGGTGAGGCGGAAGATGCCAGCGAGGGCACCGATTTTTATGCAGTGGAAAATGGCTTCGCCTCGATTACGCCGTTAAAAATCGACTTGACCCATTATGATATGCTGTCGAAGCTAAAAAACTGGTTCGATTGAGGTATGTAAAACCCTAGATGAAGCCCGAAGACCTGTTAACCCAGCCTGTTATTTATCCCAATGAAGCCTTCAAACAATATCAAGGCTTGGGGATGACCTCCCAAAGAACCCGAAACCGACTAGTGCAACGTCTGATCGAACTGGGTGTCGATGATATAGAGGTTCTTAATGCCATTCGTGTGACTCCCAGACATTTGTTTCTGGATGAAGCGATGTCGAGCCGTGCTTATGAAGACACGGCTTTACCGATCGGTTATGGACAAACGATTTCCCAGCCATGGGTCGTGGCCAAGATGACCGCTTGGTTGTTTAAGCATGGTCCGCTATGCAAGGTTCTGGAAATCGGTACTGGATCCGGCTATCAAACGGCGATTCTTTCCTTGCTTGCAAATCATGTATACAGTGTCGAGCGCATTGAGCCCTTGATGACTCGCGCGCAAAAAGTTCTGTCGGAATTACAATTGAAAAATATCCGTTTTTCCTTGGCGGACGGGCATTGGGGCTGGTCTCAGTATCAACCCTATGATGGCATGATTTCCGCAGCATCACCGGCCAGTGTTCCCGAGGAACTTCTGGCTCAGCTAGCGGAAGGCGGACGACTGGTGATGCCGATCGGAGAGCAAGAACAGCTCCTGTATGGCTATATCAGAACCTCAACCGGTTATCGCGAAGAGTGTCTCGGGGAAGTGCTGTTTGTCCCTATGCTTCAGGGACTGGTTAATGAAGAGAAATAAAGAGAATACACATTATGCGCATATTTTCATCCCTATACGATAAGGTCCTGAGTTGGTCCAAACATCCGAAAGCTCCATGGATTCTGGGAGGAATGAGTTTTGCGGAATCTTCATTTTTTCCGGTGCCACCGGATGTGATGTTGATGCCGATGAGCTTGGCACAACCAGATAAAGCATATCGTTTTGCATTGATCACGACTTTTGCCTCTTTGTTTGGCGGCCTTTTTGGATATGCAATCGGCTATTGGTTACTGGATATGGTCTGGCCTGTTATTGAAGCACTTAATTACCAATCGAAATATGCACAAATAGAGCATTTCTTTAAGGAATATGGTTTCTGGGTGGTGTTTCTGGCCGGATTTAGCCCCATCCCTTACAAGCTTTTCACTATTGCGGCTGGCGCTACCAGTATGGCGCTTTTTCCCTTTGTGGTGGCTTCTTTCGTTGGTCGTGGCGCACGTTTTTATCTAGTCGCGTTTTTAATGAAAGTCGGTGGTGAAAAGTATGAGTCTAAAATTCGTCAGTCAGTAGACTATATCGGCTATGGGCTGATTTTGCTGGTAATCGCTTACTTAATCATCAAAAATATCGACTAGCATCTGTTGACGGGGTTGTTTAAAATTGGCTACATGAAGGTTCTTACCCCGTCCATATTGATTTTGTTTAGCCTGGCTGTCGCGAGTCTGACAGGGTGTGCGCCAGCAAAATATAGAGGATGGGATGGCGGTGATCAATACTTTGACCAGCAAGGCAGTCGAATAACGCGAGAAAGCAAGACGTCTCGATCATCTAATGATTCATGTCATTCGCCCTATATTGTCCGGTCAGGAGATACTTTAAGCGGCATTGCTCAGCGGTGCGGCGTCAATATGCTGGAATTGGCGGATTTGAACCATCTTTCCCCGCCTTACTGGCTGGATGTTAACCAGCAGCTGAGGTTGCCTCATGCTCATTCCGTCAAACCAAAACATCACCCTGCCGTTATCAAGTTGTCAAAGAGCTCGTTGTTTTCCTGGCCGATGAATAAGCCCTATGACTACGATTTCGTCAAGGACGGCGCGGGGAATAATATTCTGGTGATTAAAGCACCGGTCGGTGAGGCGATCTATGCCGTCGCCGATGGCGAGGTAGTCTATTCCGGCAGTGGAATCGAGCATTATGGACGCCTGGTGATCATCAAGCATCCAACGGGATATTTGACGATTTATGCCCATAATGACAGTTTAGTGGTCAGAGAAGGGCAGGCCGTTAAAAAGGGCGACTTGATTGCGACCGTCGGTTCGACCGGGGATGTCAAAGAACCCCAGTTGTTTTTTGAAGCGCGCTATCACGGCCGAAAAGTCGATGCAAAACCTTTGTTCGACGGTAAATTCGGTCGGAAGTAAGTCATTTCGAGCGGTCTTGCTAAAGAATTAAAGCTAGAGCGACTTCTCTTTCTTCCGTTGTCAGAACGTTGTATGTGCGGCAGGCGGCGGCATTATCCATGACTTCAAGCCCGACCCCTTTCTGAGCACAATAGGAAAAGAGTTTGGCGGGTGGAAAGGACTGCTTTTCTCCCGTACCGAGGATGATGATTTCCGGTTGAACCATCAAGACTTGGTCCAGGTGGTGTTCAGTCAATTCATCAATATCACGACACCCCCAGTTTTCAATCAACTGTTTCTGGTTCATATAGAAACTTTCGGTCACTGACATATCGTTGATTTTCGCGAATCCCGGCTGGTATTTTTTGACCGTGAGAATGTTCGAATCTCTATGTTCTGTAAACTTCATGTGACTGTCCCTAAAAATGCTTATTTATAGGCGATTATAGCGTAATTTACATTGACGAATTTAAACATTTCTGTATCATTAATAGATTAAATTTCTCACACATATTTTGCGCATTTTCGCGCTGATTTTTTAAGGGTTATTTTCGTGACTGGCGACTTTCAAAGAATAAAAAGACTTCCTCCATACGTGTTCAATATTGTTGGCGAATTAAAAGCCGACGCGCGTCGTCGAGGGGAAGATATCATCGATTTTGGTATGGGAAACCCTGACCAGGATACGCCAAAACATATTGTCGACAAGCTGATCGAAGTGGTACAAAGAGAAGGCACGCACCGTTATTCGGTATCCCAAGGGATTCCGCGCCTCAGACGGGCGATTTGTAACTGGTATAAAGATAAATTCGATGTCGACCTGGATTATGAGACGGAAGCCGTCGTCACTATCGGTTCGAAAGAAGGTCTGGCGCACTTGGCTTTGGCAACGGTAGATAAAGGTGATACGGTTTTGGTGCCAAACCCGGCTTATCCGATCCACCCTTACGGTTTTGTCATTGCCGGTGCCGATATTCGCCATGTCCGCATGACCCCGGATGTCGATTTTTTCGATGAACTGGAAAAAGCGATTAAAGAGTCCTGGCCGACTCCGAAAATGCTGGTGCTGAATTTTCCGGGAAACCCGACCACGCAAACAGTGGATCTGGCGTTCTTCGAAAAAGTGGTTTCCATTGCCAAAGAGCATGATATCTGGGTGATTCATGATTTGGCCTATGCTGATATTGTATTTGATGGCTATAAGTCTCCATCCATACTTCAGGTGGAAGGCGCCAAAGACATCGCGGTCGAGTTTTATACACTGTCGAAAAGCTATAACATGCCCGGTTGGCGTGTCGGATTTATGGTCGGGAACCCGGAGTTGGTTCAGGCTTTGAAACGAATGAAATCTTATTTGGATTACGGCACCTTTACTCCAATCCAGGTAGCAGCGATCGCGGCACTGGAAGGGCCTCAGGACTGTGTACAGGAAATTTGTGACATGTACAAATCCCGACGAGATGTCCTCTGCCAGGGGTTGAACTCCATTGGCTGGGAAGTGGAGCCGCCAAAAGCGACCATGTTTGTCTGGGCACCGATTCCAGAAGAATATCGACAAATGGGTTCGTTGGAATTTTCGAAAAAATTATTGGCCGATGCCAAGGTGGCCGTATCACCGGGAATCGGTTTTGGGGATTACGGCGATGACCATGTCCGTTTTGGGTTGATCGAGAATGAGCACCGTACACGACAAGCCATTCGAGGGATTCGTGATATGTTCCGCAAAGACGGACTGATTGTAAAGTAGAGAAGCATTGGAGTTTTTGTGAAAGAGGTAAAGTTAGGGCTTTTAGGGTTTGGAACTGTCGGTGGCGGAACCGTCGAGATTTTAAGGGATACCATTCGAGACATCGAGCGTCGACTGGGTGGACATACGACCATTAAAGTTGAACAAATCGCCGTCAGAGACCTGACCAAGAAAAGAGTGGTGGAAGCATCCGAAATCGCTCTGACGACCGATCCAATGGACGTGGTGAATAATCCCAATGTCGATATCATCGTCGAGTTGATGGGGGGAACCGGCTTGGCCAAACAATGTTTTGAGCAAGCGATTGAAAATGGTAAACATATCGTTACTGCCAACAAGGCCTTGATTGCTGAACATGGGAATGAACTTTTTGCAAAAGCCGAAAAAGCGAATGTCGCTATCGCTTATGAAGCGGCAGTTGCTGGTGGCATTCCGATTATCAAAGCCCTTAGAGAAGGGCTGGCCGGTAACCGAATTGAATGGGTGGCCGGTATCATTAATGGAACCGGGAACTACATCCTTACGGAAATGAAACGCCCTGGGGCCGACTTTGCTAAAGTCCTGAAAACAGCACAGGAACTTGGCTATGCAGAAGCTGATCCGACGTTTGACGTCGAAGGGATTGATGCGGCGCATAAACTGACGATCTTGGCCTCCATCGCTTTCGGAATCGAGTTGCAATTCGATAAAGTCTATACCGAAGGGATTTCTAAAGTCACTGCCAACGATATTCAATATGCCGAACAGTTTGGTTATCAGATCAAGCATCTCGGCATCGCCAGCCGCACTGAAAACGGCTTTTCTCTAAGGGTCCACCCGACCCTGGTCTCCAATGAGGTGTTGTTGGCCAATGTGAATGGCGTGATGAATGCGGTGATGGTTTCCGGAAATCATGTCGGGCCAACCATGTATTATGGACCAGGCGCCGGTGCTGGCCCGACGGCCAGTGCCGTGGTTGCGGATATTATTGATATCATTCGTGCAGAACACCTGGATTATGAAAGCCGTGTACCAG
>JAWVWZ010000013.1:0-13647 GCA_033723505.1 Hydrogenovibrio sp. | reverse complement strand
TTTGCCGTCGTGGGCAGCGCTTTGGTCTGATGCGATGATCAATTTATCGGATTGTTGAGTTGCAATTTTTTCCGCTTTGGCAAGGGTCAGTCTGTCAACCATGTCCTTGACTGTTTCGCCTTGGAGTGGCGTTTCGTCGATTTCAGGTTTGGCTGTTGTGAAAGGGATTTTCAGTTTTTCCAGCAGCATTTTTCTGAAGGGCGAAGTCGAGGCGAGAATGATGTCGGGTAGATGAGAATGTTTCACGTTGAATTTCGTTTTGTGTCGAAGGCTTTTTAGGTTGTTGTTTTAGTTGGGTTTTAGTTTGAAAAGCGCAAGAAAAAAGTTGCGAGATTCTTTTTGACTTTAGGCCTTAATAAGAGTATTATTCGCGCCATGTTTGACAAGCTTCCAGATTTGATTGATCCAATATACTCTGCACAACATAATAAACATTTTGTTGCGAGAGTCAATCAACAGAAATTTCCGCGCTTGGTTAAGCAATTGGTTACTGCGGATAATGATGTGAATGTGAACGTTCAGTTTTATATGCATCCGCAGCACAAACTGGCAGCTTTTGATATGGAGCTTGACTCTGTATTGAAATTGAAATGCCAGCGGTCACTGAAAGCGTTCGATTATCCGGTTGAATCGAGTGTCACTGGCGTATTTGTGGAAACAATGGCGCTGGCGGATGATCTCCCGGACGATTTGGAAATTTACGAGCTTAGCGATGAAAAGATTTCGTTGATTGAGCTGATTGAAGATGAAGTTTTATTAAATGTGCCCTTGTCTCCGATAGACGAATCTTCGGAAATGGCATATACCAATCCTCCGGAAATAGACGAATCTGTTTCCGAGGATACTGAAAAGAAAAACCCTTTTGCAGCTTTAAAAGGCTTGCAGAAAGACCCTGATTAGATCTTAAGATCCTAGGAGAATTAACATGGCTGTTCAAAAAAGTCGTAAAACCCCTTCAAGACGTGGTATGCGTCGTTCACATGATGCGCTAACTGCTGCGCCATTGACAGTTGATGAAACAACTGGTGAAGTTCATCGTCGTCATCACGTGACTGCAGATGGTTATTACAAAGGCAAGAAAGTAATCCAAGACAAGTAATTGCCTTTTGTTCCCGGCGGGTATCAAGCCGGGAATACCTTCCAAAAACACTTCTTCCAAAAATTAATCTTAAACTGATTTAGGAATCCTATCTTGAGTATTTCAATTGCGATTGATGCGATGGGTGGCGACCACGGAATTTCGGTAACTGTCCCTGCATCTTTAAAAGCACTGTCTAATTTTTCTGATATATCCATTGTATTGGTAGGTCAACAAGCGTTGATCGAAAAGGAATTGGCGAAACATCAATATGACAAGAGTCGTATTGAAGTACATCACGCCGAACAGGTTGTGGAAATGGATGATCTGCCTTCCAAGGCGCTGAGAAATAAGAGAAAGTCCTCTATGAGGCTGGCACTGAATCTGGTGAAAGATGATCATTCACAAGCCTGTGTGAGTGCAGGGAATACCGGTGCGCTGATGGCGGTATCCAAGTTCGTTCTGAAAACCTTGCCAGGGATTGATCGCCCTGCCATCTGTACCTCTATGCCAACCATGAAGGGGCATGTGCATGTCCTGGATTTGGGGGCGAATGTGGGTGCCGACGGGGAAAGTCTTGCCCAGTTCGCGATCATGGGCTCTGTGCTTGCTCAGGCGGTCGATAATAATGAGTATCCGAGAGTCGGGTTGCTGAATATCGGCGAGGAAGAAATCAAAGGACATCAGCGCATTAAAGATGCGAATGAGATTTTGAAAGCAAGCTCGATCAACTATGTCGGTTATGTCGAAGGCGACGAGATCTATAAGGGAGATGTCGATGTTGTTTCCTGTGATGGTTTTGACGGCAACGTTGCTCTGAAGTCGAGTGAGGGGGTCGCCAAAATGATTTCTTTCTATCTCAAGCAAGCGTTCGGTAAGAACCTTTTGACCAAGCTGGCCGGCTTAATTGCTTATCCGGTGTTAAAAGCTTTTAAAGAAAAAGTCGATCCAAGGCGTTATAATGGTGCTTCTTTTTTAGGGTTGCGTAAGATCGTCATCAAAAGTCATGGCGGTGCAGATGTTTTCGCCTTTTATCACGCGATTGCGGAAGCTCGACTGGAAGTGATTAAGAACGTTCCGGATTTGATCGCGCATGAGGTTCAGGCAATTTTGGATAAGCATCCGGCATCCTCTGAAGCTGAGCAGCAAGAGGCCAAGGTGACCGAGGCCTAAAATATAAAATATTCAATCAATTAATTTCGGCAAATTGCCAAAGCAGGTATCAATGAGTCAAAGAATCTATAGTCGTATTATTGGAACGGGTGGGTATTTGCCTGAAAAAGTAATGACGAATAAGGATTTGGAAAAGATTGTCGATACCAGTGACGAGTGGATTAGAGAGCGTACCGGGATTGAGCAGCGTCGCATTGCTGCCGATGGCGAGACGACTTGTGACCTGGCATATCAGGCGTCGTTACAGGCTTTGGATATGGCTAGCGTTAATGGTACGGATCTGGATTTGATTATTGTCGCCACGACAACGCCGGATAAAATTTTCCCGAGTACCGCAACGCTTTTACAACAAAGACTGGGCAATCATGGCGCGCCAGCATTTGATATTCAGGCAGTGTGTACCGGGTTTGTCTATGCCTTAAGTGTGGCAGACCAGTTCGTTCAAACCGGTATGGCCAAAAAGGTGTTGGTGGTCGGTGCCGAAACCTTATCCAGAATTACCAACTGGCAGGATCGTAATACCTGCGTCCTGTTTGGAGATGGTGCTGGTGCGGTGGTGCTGGAAGCTTCCGATCAACCGGGGATTTTGTCTACCCATATCTATGCCGATGGTCAATATGAAGAATTGTTGCATGTCCCATCTGGACCTTCCAAACTGCCGTCTTCCGATGATGTTGCTGAAAGAACTATGCATATGAAAGGGAATGAAGTTTTTAAGATTGCAGTGAATACCCTAAGCAAAATCGCCAAAGAGACGCTGGAAGAAAACCAAATGACCAAAGAGGATCTGGATTGGTTGGTCCCTCATCAGGCGAATTTAAGAATTATCAAAGCGACTGCCAAGAAGCTGAGTCTTGGAGATGGTCAAACGGTTGTGACGGTGAATAAGCATGCCAATACCTCTGGTGCGTCGATTCCACTGGCATTGAATGAGGCCGTTCGCGATGGCCGCATCCAAAAAGGGCAAACCCTTTTGTTGGAAGCATTTGGCGGTGGTTTTACCTGGGGTTCGGCCCTGGTCAAGTTTTAAAAGATTAGAAAGGTAGTATTTTCAATGGCATATGCATTCGTTTTTCCTGGTCAAGGATCTCAATCATTGGGCATGATGTCCGATATGGCGGAATACAGCCCGGTTGTTCGATCCACATTTGAAGAAGCATCCGACGCACTCGGTTATGATTTGTGGCAAATCGTTCAGGAGGGGCCGGAAGAAAAATTGAATCAAACCGACATTACTCAGCCAGCCATGTTGACAGCGGGTATCGCGACCTTGCGAGTCATGCAGTCCGAGAAAGAAATGGCGCCGGCTTACTTGGCAGGACACTCTCTCGGTGAATATAGTGCCTTGGTTGCAGCGGACGTGATGACACTGGCACAAGGTGTGGAGTTGGTCGCTGAGCGCGGACGACTGATGCAAACTGCAGTTCCAGCGGGCGAAGGCGCGATGGCGGCAATTTTAGGGTTGGAAGATCAACAGATTATTGATATCTGTGCTCAGGTTGACGGCGTGGTTGAAGCTGTGAACTTCAACTCGCCAGGTCAGGTTGTGATTGCCGGGAGTAAGGCTGCGGTTGATGCGTCTTTGCCTTTATTTGAAGAAGCCGGTGCGAAACGAGTCGTGCCTTTGGCTGTGAGTGTGCCTTCGCATTGCTCGTTGATGAAGCCGGCCGCCGAAGCCTTGAAGGAAAAGTTAGACGGGATGGTTTTCCAGGCACCGAAAACGCCGATTATTCATAACGCTCGTGTTGCTTCTTTCGACGCTGAAAATGACATTAAAAACGCCTTGGTTGAGCAGCTATATATGCCGGTCCAATGGGTGAAGACAGTTGAATTTATGAAAGCCCATGGTGTAGATTCTCTCTATGAGTTGGGGCCTGGAAAGGTTCTGATGGGATTGAATCGACGAATCGATAAAAAAATGGGTATGATGGCTGTTTACGATTCGGCGACAGTTGTTAAAGCTTTAGAATCACTATAATCAAATTTGAGGATTGAAGGAATCGATATGTTATCTGGAAAAATTGCTTTTGTCACCGGAGCCAGCCGAGGTATCGGCAAGGCGATTGCGCTGGATTTGGCAGCAAACGGAGCGACGGTTATCGGAACAGCTACTTCCGAAAATGGTGCGCAAGCCATTTCTCAATATCTTTCGGAAGCCGGTGCGCAGGGTACTGGCAAGTGCTTGGATGTGACTCAGCCGGATATGATTGCTTCAGTCCTGTCAGAAGTGACCGAAGAGTTCGGTGTGCCAACGATTCTGGTGAACAATGCCGGCATCACCCGCGACAACCTGTTGATGCGCATGAAAGATGACGAGTGGGATGATATTATTCAAACCAACCTGAACTCGGTTTATCGTATGTCTAAGGCCTGCTTGCGCGGGATGATGAAGGCAAAAGGTGGCGCAATCATCAATATCGCCTCGGTAGTCGGGGTGATGGGGAATGCCGGACAAACCAACTATGCAGCGGCCAAAGCCGGTATTATCGGCTTTAGTAAATCCCTGGCCCGTGAAGTGGGGTCTAAGAACATTACCGTCAATACCGTTGCGCCTGGGTTTATCGACACAGATATGACCCGAGCTTTGCCTGAAGAGCAAAGAGAAGCATTGACCCAACAAATTCCTTTGAAGCGTCTTGGTTCGGCGGAAGATATTGCTAAATCGGTGACCTTCCTGGCCTCCGAAGGCGGCAGTTATATCACCGGCCAGACGTTGAACGTCAACGGCGGAATGTACATGATTTAAAAAAGTCCTTGATTTTTTGCTTTTTTGGATTCTGATGAAATAAAAAGCTTGAAAAGTTGAGGGGATAAGGCGAAAATGTTCGCAATTTAATTAACTTAAACAAAACCGGAGAATATTCCATGAGCAGTATTGAAGAGCGCGTAAAGAAAATCGTTGTAGAACAACTAGGTGTTGAAGAAGATCAGGTCACTCCTGATGCATCTTTCATCGATGATTTAGGCGCAGATTCTTTAGACACAGTAGAGTTGGTAATGGCGCTAGAAGAGGAATTCGACTGCGAAATTCCTGATGAAGAAGCTGAAAAAATCTCTACTCTGGCACAAGCGACTGCATACGTAGAAGCTAACCTAGACTAAGATTTATCTAGATTTTTTAGAAAAAAGCCGTTTTTACGGCTTTTTTTGTTTATTACATACAGAAAACTCGAAATATAAGGATAACAAGAAATGCGTCGAGTCGTGATTACTGGAGTGGGGTGTGTCACTCCGATGGGTAACAATACAGAACAATCTTGGCAAGCTGTACTGGCAGGTACCAGCGGTATCGATTATTTGACTTCTTTTGATACCGAAGGTTTTGCCGTGACGTTTGGCGGGGAAATCAAAGGGTTTGATGTTACCCAGGTTATTTCCGCGAAAGACGCGAAGAAAATGGATCCTTTTATTCATTATGGGTTGGCAGCCGGAACCGAAGCCTTGAAAGACTCGGGACTGGAAGTCACAGAAGAAAATGCTTTCCGAATCGGTACCTCGATTGGTTCCGGTATCGGAGGAATTGGAGCCATTGAAAAGCAGCATTCCATTCTGCAAAAATCCGGCCCAAGACGTGTATCTCCTTTCTTCGTACCGAGCGCCATTATCAATATGGTTTCCGGAAACTTTTCCATCATGCACGGTTTGAAAGGGCCGAATATGGCCATCGGAACAGCCTGTGCGACAGGCACGCACTCTATCGGAGATTCTTTCAGAATGATCCAGATGGGCGATGCGGATGTGATGGTCGCGGGGGGAGCAGAACATGCGGCCACACCATTGGGAGTGGCCGGATTCGCAGCAGCCAAGGCTTTGTCGACTCGTAATGACGATCCAAAGGCCGCCAGCCGTCCATGGGATAAAGACCGTGACGGTTTCGTGTTGAGTGACGGTGCTGGCGCGGTGGTACTGGAAGAGTATGAGCATGCGAAAGCGCGTGGTGCAAAAATTTATTGTGAAGTCGTCGGATTCGGTATGAGCGGAGATGCTTACCATATGACCAAACCTGCTGCCGGCGGTGAAGGCGGAGCTCGCGCAATTCAAAATGCCATCAATAATGCCAAACTGAACCCGGAACAGGTGGATTACATCAATGCGCATGGGACTTCAACCCCGGCAGGAGATGTCTGTGAGGTCGGCGCGGTCAAAACTGTCTTTGGACAACATGCTTATGACTTGACCATGAGTTCGACCAAGTCCGTAACCGGCCATGCACTGGGTGCCGCGGGTGCGATGGAAGCTGTATTTGTCGCCAAAGCAATCGAAGAGCAGGTGTTGCCGCCGACCATGAATCTGGAGAACCCGGATGAAGGATGCGATCTGGACTTTGTTGCAGGGGAAGCCAGACAAGCGAAGATCCAGTATGCCGTCTCAAACTCGCTTGGGTTTGGTGGTACGAATGCAACCTTGGTGTTCGGCAAACTTTAGGAGTCCTTTTGAGCGCCGCTTCCAATCATTCGGCAGATCGGAGTGCGACCCCTTCACCTATCAGAATGCTTAAGGTGTCGGTCGACCAGTTTGATCTGTTGAAATTGCATCAGGCCCACCCTGAACGCTATCCTTTTTTATTGGAAAGCGTCGCACAATCTCAGAACTTTGAGCAGACTGCTGATCTGGCACAGTTCGATATTCTATTTGCCTTTCCTCAAAATGAGATTTCACTCGCAGAAGGCCAGTCACCTCAAGCATTTGTTGAATCGTTTGAGCGTGATTTTAAAAGGCTTCATTTAAGTCAGTTACCGGATGAAGTTGCTCATCTGCCTTTTACCGGGGGCTGGTTTGCTTATTTCAGTTATGACTATGCCAAAGTGGTCGAACCGACTTTGAAGTTGCCTTCATCGGAATTGCCGCTGGCAAAGCTGGTCAGAGTGCCCTGTGCATTTATTTATGAACGGCATACCCACACACTCTATTTACTCGCCGAAATTGAATACGAGTCTTGCCTGACGCAAATGCAAGCAGACTTGGACGCATCTAGCGCCCGTTCCTTAGCACTGGAATCCAATCCAATAATCGAAGCTTCTGAAGAGCCGGAAAACAAATACCTCGAAGGGATTCATGCGATTAAGGAATACATTCTTGCCGGAGATATTTTTCAGGTGAATCTATCGCGTCAATGGCGTGGTAAAGTCGTACGAGATGATGCGCCTTCGGTCTATGCGGCTTTAAGAAAGCATAACCCCGCACCTTTCGCAGCCTTGGTTGATTTTGGTGACTGGCAAGTCATCAGTTCCTCTCCCGAGCGGTTGGTTCGATATCGGGCACCTTGGGTCGAAACACGTCCCATTGCAGGAACACGGAAGCGTAGTGAAGACCTGGAAGCGGACAAAGCTCTGATCGCCGAGTTACGTTCTCACCCCAAAGAAATCGCCGAGCATATCATGTTGATTGATTTGGAGCGAAATGACTTGGGACGCATCTGCCGCCCGGGCAGTGTCGAAGTCAACGAATTGATGGTGGTGGAAACTTACGAACACGTCCATCATATCGTTTCCAATGTCCGTGGACGGCTTCAAGACGGTCTATCTCCATTGGACGTGATCCATGCCACCTTTCCCGGTGGAACCATTACCGGGTGCCCTAAAATAAGATGTATGGAAATCATTGCGGAATTGGAACAGATGCCCAGAGAGGCTTACACTGGCTCTTTGGGCTATATCAATCGAGATGGCAGTCTGGATTTGAATATTCTGATCCGCACGATGCTGAAACGTGGACGGGAGGTTACTTTCCGTGCAGGTGCCGGTATTGTCGCCGATTCTATTCCCGAGCGGGAGTTGATGGAGTCAAGGCATAAGGCGAAGGGCTTGATTCAGGCGCTAGAGAAAGGTTGTTGAGACAATGAATGATATCTGGTTGAATGGTGAAAGAGGGGCGCCTGTTACACAAGGCGGACTGGATCGCGGGCTGTTGTATGGTGACGGATTTTTTACTACGATGCTTGTTGTTCAGGGGCAGCTCGCCAATTGGTCAGGCCATGTTTCGAGATTGGAGCAAAGCGCTCGACGGTTGGGGTTTGAAGGGTTCGACCTGGCGGCCTGCCGCCAGGATTTGGCGCAAGTAATGCAAACATGGGGTTCCTGGCCCGATTTTGCCGTCATCAAGTTGATTGTGACCCGGGGGACAGGCGGTAAAGGGTATCAACCTGCAGTACACCAGGATCATCGTCGTTATATCCAGGTGCTGCCTTACCCTAAGGGGGAAAAGATGCAATCGTTACCGGAATGTGCTTCCCCAGCCTGGCAGATTTTTATGCCGAGTGTGACCGAGAGTTCGGTCACTTGGGGGAAACAACCTTTGCTGGCAGGCCTGAAGCACTTGAACAGGTTGGAAAATGTCCTGGCGCGTCAGGCTTTAATGGATACGCCTTGGGAAGAAGCCTTGATGATGGATATGGATGGCCATTACATTTCCGCAACGCAAGCCAATTTGTGTATCGTCGAAGGCAAGCAGCTTTTAACGCCGGATTTGAATGACTGCGGTGTACAGGGCACAGCGTTGTCGTCACTCGCTGACATTTGCCGATCCAGAGGGTTGACACTGAAGACCACGCGATTCAATCGACAGCGCTTGCAACAGGCAGAGGAAGTTTTTTTATGCAATGCGCTCAGAGGAGTGATGCCGGTGAGTCAATTCGATCAACGCACTTTCCGCACCGAAGTGGGAAGACAATTGGCCGAAGACTGGATCAACTGGACAATGGCGCATTTGACACCACTCAATGCTCTGGAGAATGGATAGGGTATGCAGAAGTTTTTATTTGTTTTTAAAGTACTGCTATTGTGTTTGGTGGTGATTTGGGGATCGGTTGAAATCTGGTCGTTTAAGCAGTTTTTGACGGCTCCAATCTCCTCTTTGCCGCAATCGAAAATCGTCGAGATTCCCAAGGGCGCTTCGACTAAAAAAGTGGCAGAAATGCTGCATGCGGAAAACCTGATTCGCCATCCCGTGTGGTTAAGATGGTATTTGAAGGTTCGCGGTAAAGCGCAGCAGATTCAAGCGGGGGAGTTCGAAATCTCTCCGTCCTGGACCGTTTCGGAATTGACGGAGGCTTTGGTGTCGGGAAAAACTGTCTCCTATCCCGTCACTTTTATTGCTGGAGAAACCTTTAAGCAATCTTTCAATAAGTTGAAAGACGAACCGAAACTCAAGCATTTGCATGCCCGTCTGGATACTGACAAATTGAAAAGCCTCCTGGGAATCAAATTGTCGAAAGCGCATGCTCTGGAAGGACAGCTCTTGCCTGAAACCTACCTATACTCGGCTGGAGACACGGACGAATCCGTATTGCTGCGAGCGCATGAGGCCTTGCAGAAAGTCCTGTTGAGTGAATGGCAAAACCGCGATAAAGGCTTGCCGCTTAAAACACCTTACGAGGCTTTGATCTTGGCATCCATTGTGGAGAAGGAAACCGGGTCCTCAGCCGAAAGACCGATGATTGCAGGCGTGTTTGTCAACCGTTTGAAGAAGGGGATGCGGCTGCAATCCGATCCGACGGTGATTTACGGCATTGGAGATGCCTATGACGGCGATATCCGGAAAAAAGATTTGCTGACGAAAACCGCCTATAATACTTATCGGATTAACGGTTTACCGCCGACTCCGATTGCACTTGCCAGTCGGGATGCGATTAAAGCGGTGATGCATCCGGCGAACACCCAGGCGCTCTATTTCGTTGCGACGGGAAAAGACGGAGAGCATAAGTTTTCCAATACCTTGAAAGAACACAATAAAGCGGTAAGAGCGTACCTCAACCAACAAAAGCTTAACTAAAACGATTGATCGATGAAAAAAAATTATCCCGGAAAATTTATTACTTTAGAGGGCACCGAGGGTGCTGGAAAATCGACGAATTTGGCGTACATCGCCGACTGGTTGAGCAAGCAGGGCATTGACGTTGTGACCACCCGAGAACCGGGAGGAACTGAAATCAGCGAGGCTGTCCGAGAAATTTTGTTGAATCAGCAGCATGAGGAAATGACACCGGATACGGAGTTGTTATTGATGTTTGCGGCCAGAAACCAACACCTTCAAGAAAAGATTTTGCCCGCACTGGAAGCGGGGAAATGGGTGGTCTCTGATCGTTTTACCGACGCGTCTTACGCTTACCAAGGCGCCGCACGTGGAATTGCTTACAGTCGGATACAGGAATTGGAACATTGGGTGCAGCAAGGGTTCTATCCGAATATGACTTTTGTATTCGATTTGACCATTGAGGAGGGGATGAAGCGCGTTCGCTCCCGCGGCGGCGAAACGGACCGTTTCGAACAAGAACAGCAAGCATTTTTCGAAAAAGTCCGTTCGGCTTATTTAAACCGGGCCAAGCAGGCTCCGAATCGTTATGCCGTATTGGATGCGTCTCGTCCGCTTGAAAATGTTCAGCAACAGATTGATCAGGTATTGGAAACCCTGTGTCGATCCGCAGGGAAGAAATAGATGATCTATCCTTGGCAGCAAGCAGCATGGCAGCAATGGTTGTCGCAAAGCGGGCATTTGGGACATGCTTATTTGCTTTCCGGTACTGCCGGAATCGGTTTGACGGAGTTTGCCGAAGAAATGGCAGCCGGTCTGCTGTGCCAGCAGCCAGGGTTAGCTGCTTGCGGTCAATGTCCACAATGCCATCAGTTTGCCCAGGCCACTCACCCGGATGTCTTTCGTTTATCGGTGCTGGAAGATAAAAAAGAGATTTCGGTCGACCAGGTACGGGGGCTGACCGAACAGCTCTATCGCTCTTCTCATCAAGGAGGGTATAAGGTGGCATTGATCGAAGAGGTCGAGCGCCTGAATCATTCTGCCTTTAACGCATTATTGAAAACCTTGGAAGAGCCGCCGGAACGAACCCTGTTGATTTTGGTCAGCTACCATGCCAGTCGTTTACCGGCCACTATTTTGAGTCGTTGTCGCAAATTGAGTTTTGTGACACCGCCGATGGACGTGGCGATGACATGGTTGCATCAGGCTCAGCCTCAAGCAGATGAAGCTTTGTTGAAAAAGAGTTTGAGAGTGAACTGGGGCGCGCCGTTGACCGCGAAAACCTGGATCGAAGACAAGGGGTTTGAATTTGAAGCCGAATGGCAGCAAGATTTGAAAGCGTTAAGATCCGGAAAGCAGGTCGTGTCTCAGGTTGTCGAGAAGTGGCTGAAGCACGACCAACCGGACATAGTTTTTGATTTTTTCTACTTATGGTCGGTGATGGCCATTCGGGCCGCACTCTATAATGGCAAGGTTGACTGGAACCCAAACTGGATGGTGTTTCAAAAACTGGTGCTGCAAGCCAAACAGGTTTGGCAGCAGAATGCCAATAAAGAACTGCTCATGGAGTCGGTTTGCTTGGCTTGGTTGCAGCATCAGCAAGGCGGATTCAATCCTAAGAGTCCGATTTTTGAAGCTCTGAAAGGCACGTCGATCCGTGGCACCATGATTTAATCGGATTGGCCTTTCGGCGATTTTCATCCGATTTCACTGAAAACAAACAACTGTTTAAAAGCTTAGAGGTTATATGATTGTAGATTCCCATTGTCATTTAAATATTCTGCCGGAAGAGAAAGTGGGCTCTGTTGATGAGGTGATTAAGACCGCACAGGAGCTGGGTGTAGAACAAATGATGTGTGTGGCGATTCATCCGCAGCAATGGCCGGAAGTGTTAACGCTTGCAGACAAATATGACGGGGTTTTCGCCACGATCGGCGTCCACCCCTGCGAGCCCAAAGAAGTGGCGGTCAGTGACCAACAAGTGATCGAGGCCGCTTCCCACCCGAAAGTTCTGGCCATCGGCGAAGTCGGGCTGGATTATTTTCACTTTGATGTCGAGCAGGAAGATATGACATGGCAGCGCGATCGCTTTCGTCAAATGATTCGCTTGGCCAAACAATTAGATAAACCCTTGGTGATTCATACCCGGAATTCAACCCCGGATTGTTTGCAGATATTGCAGGAAGAAGGTGCAGAAGATGTCGGCGGGATCATGCATTGTTTTGTGGAAGACCTTGAAACGGCGCAACAAGCAATGGCGTTAGGGTTCTATATTTCCTTTTCAGGAATTGTGACTTTCAAAAATGCTGTTGAGTTGAAGGAAGTGGCTCGTCAAGTCCCATTGGACAGAATTCTGGTGGAAACGGACGCGCCCTATCTGGCACCGGTGCCTTATCGAGGCAAAACGAATCAGCCGGGGTATACACGCTATGTGGTCGAGGAAATCGCCAAGCTTCGCGGTTTGAGTTTTGAGGCGGTCGCGGAGGCCACGACCGAAAACTTTAAAAGACTGTTTAAGTTATGAAAGAGAATGGACAAAAGTCCACGCTGAAAGGGCAATATAGCTGGCAAAGAATCTTTGATCTGGTGGTGCGTCACAAGTCCAAGCTGATCAAAGCTCATGTGATTGCCCTGTTGGCAATGCTGGCGACGGTTCCTTTGCCTTTATTGTTACCTTTGCTGGTGGATGAGGTTTTGCTCCAAAAACCGGGGATCGTCGTTCATACCCTTAATCAGGTGATCCCTCAAGGCTGGCAGACAGCAGTCGGTTATATCCTGATTGTTTCCCTGGTGACCATTTTTTTACGTGTACTGGGCGTGATTTTCGGTGTCTGGCAAACACAGCAATTCACCATCATTGCCAAAGATGTGACCTATCGAATCCGCCAGGATCTGCTGGCAAGGGTACAGGGGGTCGCAATGAGTCAGTACGAGACAATGGGAAGCGGCAGTGTGACCGCCACTATGGTCAATGACGTTAATACTCTGGATCTTTTTTTGGGCACCACGGTTGGCAAAGCGATCATTGCGGTTTTTTCTCTGGTCGGGGTGACATTCGTTTTATTGTGGCTGAATTGGCAGCTAGCATTGTTTATTCTGTTTTTGAATCCATTGGTGGTGTATTTCACCATGCGTATGGGGCGCAAGGTCAAAACGCTGAAAAAAAATGAAAACACGGCGATCGATGCCTTTCAGCAAGCTTTGTCGGAAACGCTGGATGCATTACAACAGGTTCGAGCCGCCAATCAGGATGTTCCTTTCTTTGATCGTATTCGCGGAAAGGCATTTGACATCAAGCGTCATTCTGAAGCCTTTACCTGGCGGTCCGATGCTGCCAGCCGTTTGTCCTTCCTGATCTTTTTGATCGGTTTTGATGTGTTTCGAGGCGTCAGTATGTTGATGGTGCTGTTTTCCGGTTTGTCGATCGGGGAGATGATGGCGGTGTTCGGTTATCTTTGGTTTATGATGGGGCCGGTTCAGGAAATTTTGGCCATTCAATACAGTTACAGTGCCGGTAGTGGCGCCTTGCAACGAATCAATCAGGTATTGGATTTGAATCAGGAGCCGATTTACCCGCTAAAAGGCAAAAATCCCTTTGAGGCTCCTGAAGTCTCGGTTTCGGTTAAGGATTTGTTTTTCACCTATCC
>JAWVWZ010000012.1:0-13875 GCA_033723505.1 Hydrogenovibrio sp. | reverse complement strand
CTTTTCGGCTATACGCGCGTCTCGATCGAACACGTCTTTCATCTTGTGTACCATGGTGTTCATCGCTGAAACTACCTGTTTGAACTCCGTGGTATTGGGCAGTTCGTCCTGCAGCAGATATTCTTTTTTGACGATTGCTTGTGCCTGCTGTTCCAGTTTCTTTAGGGGGGTCAGCATGATTCTAAGCGCATAGTAAGCGATTAAAATAGCGATGATTGCCGCAAACAGAAACCAGATCGATAGGGAAATCGCCGTTTTCCATAGTTCGACATAAGCGTAACCGGGATGGCTCTGTACTACCAGTTTGCCCATCGGAATCCAACCGGACTGAATCAGGGATTCGGTTTTGGGTGCTTTGACCGGAATGCTATTGATAAACCAGTCGGGAATGCCTTCGATTTGCTTTGAAGACAAACGCTGGTAGGTCAATTTCCCATCGACATCATACAGTGAAATCTGGGCGTAGTACCCCCGGTCGAAAACCGCATTAATCATGGTTTCCATGGTTGAAGGGTCCTGGGCATCCGCTACGGAACTCAGCGATAACCCCAACGAGGTCGCGGTGTCTTGCGCATGGGATTCCAGTTGATGTTCCAGGAACGTCTTGGTGTTATGGAAGTTGAGCGCAAAAGTCCCCAATAGCAGGATCAGCAATATGGAGGTGATGAATAGGATCATTTGCTTGCTTAAGCTCATGGTGCATTCCTCTTGTCTAATTTTTTAAGTAGCTTTTGCCACTGTTCGATTTGTTTGGAGCCGCCGGTGACGGATTTGCCTTTTCCGCGCAGCTTTGACAGCCAGAGGCCGTCACCGTTAAAACTGTAAACCGGGATCAAATCCCGACGCTGAGTTGCTTTCAAAATCTGGCCGTTGAGGTTATCCAGTACCAACGGGATTGACTTCGGGGTTTTGAAATAGGTCAGAACCATGTGGGCCTGTTTGAGGCGCACCGCTTTGACGTAGGTGAGATACAGTTTCTTCTCCGAAACCCCCAGAGCCTTTAAAGTGAAGTATTTGGCGATGACATAGTCTTCGCAATCCCCGGCATCTTTTTCCAGGAGTTCAACCGGAGTCGCCCAGTAATCATGTTGATGCCAGACTTTATCATCGGTTTCATAACGTGCTTGGTTGAAGAAACGATTGACGAGTTCAAGCTGAAGCCGTTCAGGCTTGTGGTAGGCATGGTTGACCATGTCCTGCCAGGCTTTGAGGCGATTAGCCGCCAGCGGGCCATAGTGTTTTTCTGCCTGAGCCAGCTCTTTTGAAGAAATGACCTGAGGTGGGCCGCCATCGGCAAAGGTTTGCAGGTAATAACCGGTCAGTAAACAGCCTATTGTCAATACTAACCTGATCATTCTCCGATAGCCTTAAGGGGTCATAAGCCCTGTTTTGCCAGTCTCATATCCGCTGGAATCGAATTTCTTGCCGATTTCGGCAATTTCTTGATATTGATGACCTGGAATTCGATTCGACGATTCTGCTTTCTACCGGCTTTGGTTGCATTCGAGGCGATTGGGTTCGACTCGCCTTTCCCTAGGATATAAAACTGTTCTTTGGCGTAAGAAAAGTTGCTGAGAATGTAGTTTTTGACACTGTTGGCGCGTTCCCAGGAAAGCTTCAGGTTGTTTTCAACGCCGCCGCTTGCATCGGTATAGCCGGTAATTAATACCACCTCATCCGCTCGGAGTTGCTTTAATTTACTGGCGTTTTGTTCCAATTCTTTTTTCTGGTTGGTCGGAATGTTCCAGGAGCCGACGGCAAATGTAATTTGCATGGTGAGTTTGGTTTGCGGTTGGCAGCCGAACTTATTGACAACCTTACCTTTTGGTGTTTTCGGGCACTGATCCATGGAGTTGGGGACGCCGTCACCATCGGCATCGTTGTCGACCTTGCAGCCATATTGATTGACAGGGGTGTTAAGCGGCGTCATCGGGCATTTGTCACGCGAATCCAGCACGCCATCCTTGTCGGAATCCCCTTCACAACCTAAAAAATTTACCGGTGTGCCGGGGGCGGTATTCGGGCATTGATCAATCCGGTCATAGACGCCGTCATGGTCACTGTCGAGTTCACATCCGTCTTTATCGACCGCATATCCTTTCGCTGAATTCGGGCAAACATCGCGTTTATCCGGCACGCCGTCTTCATCCAGATCCCGGTAGCGTTTGAGGTTTTGTTCGATGCTGGCCGATTCCGATTTTAAAGCCTGGTCTGCTGCCGAGTCGGAAATCGTCGAATCTGCCGCATGAACGAAAGGGAGAAACGAAAGAGAGAGAATCAAGAGAATAGTGCGTGTCAGCATGTTTAAGCCTGTTTGAATAGTATCATTTTATTTGTGAAACACCTATTCTCGATTCTACTGGAAAAGTTAAGGGTTTATCAATTATTTTTCTTGGCGCCCTGTGTCTTAAAGGGCTTGATAGAGCGCATTCAATAATTGGTCATCGGACAGTGTTAATGGATTGCCGAGCATACTGCCAGATCGACAGTTCTCGATGACTGGAGACAGTTGACAGGGCGTCAGGCCGAATTCACTTAAAGATTCCGGTGCGTAGCGGGCAGTGAGCTGTGCCAGATACTCGATCAAGGATTGGAGCGCCTGATTCTGATCTGCGGTTTGGTCCTCTGTCAGCAGACGGGCGACCTGCGTGTATTTGTCCAGGGTTTGGCGGGCGAAGACCGAATCCTCTTGTTGAAGGGCGCGAATATTGGCATCGGTAATCGGAGCCAGTAATCGGGCGCAGACAAGACCATGCGGGGCGTCGAAAAACGCGCCTATCGGTCCGGCCAATCCGTGTACCGCACCCAGTCCGGCATTGGCAAGCGTGATGCCCGATAAGCTGGCGGCCAGCATCAGATCTCCATAGCCAGTTTTCCGGAGGTCAGGCTCAGGACTCTGAATGCACTCGAAAGCACCGTGAAACAAGGTCATACCTTGCCAGGCCAAGGCATCTGTGATCGGATTGGCTTTTTGAGTGGTGTAGGATTCCAGTAATTGGGTGAAGGCATCCATGCCTGTGCTGTAAAGGACCGGCTGCGGACAGGTTTCGAGGAACTGCGGATCCAGCCAAACTTCCTTTGCCAAAAGCTTGTCATCTCGAAAAGACTTCTTGAATTGCCCCAGGCGGGACAGGACGGCATTTTTCGTCGTCTCGCTCCCCGTGCCGGCGGTGGTCGGCAGCGCATAAAACGGCAGGGTCTCCACATCAAACGGCTTGCCGGCCCCCACGCCTTCAAGGTACTCCATGACCGAGGTGCGACTCGGAATCAGCCCGGCAACGGCTTTCGCAGTATCCAGCACACTGCCGCCGCCAATGGCGATAACGGCTTTGGCATTGCTCGGACTGGCTTGAACCAGTTCGTCGACCAGGTCAGGAGACGGCTCTCCGGAGACGGTGAAAACGCTGACGCGAAGCCCTTGTTGTTGGAGTTGATCGATTAATGTCGCGCTGAATTGGCCGGGTTGCGCCAAATAACGGCTGGAAATCAGCACGATCGAAGCATAGCCTCGTTTGGTGAACTGTTCTGCGAATTGGTGGCGGATACCCCAGCCAAACTGGATTTTCGGAAGATTGGCAATTTGAAAAGGTTGAATCATGGTGCTGTCTCTCTCGATTGTTTCCGGTTAACCGCCGGCGCCGCTTAACATGGCCTTGAGGTTGTCCAGGTGTGCATTACCGTTAACTTTTTTCTCTTCTTCGGAGATTTCAACGCCAGGCTTGCCTTCCCATTCAAGCAGTTCTTCCGGCAGTTCCGATAGAAAACGACTCGGTTCGCAGCGTAGCTCCTCGCCATATTTTTTGCGTTTTTTCGCATAGGTCATGGTCAGGCTTTTCTGAGCGCGGGTAATGCCGACATAGGCCAAACGTCGTTCTTCTTCGAGGCCGGGAGATTCAAGGTTCTGTTTGTGCGGTAAGAGTTCTTCTTCCATCCCGATCAGAAACACATGGGGAAACTCCAGTCCTTTTGAAGCATGGAGTGTCATTAAGGTCACCATGTTTTGTTCGACGTCCTCTTCATTTCGCTCCATCATGTCCATCAAGGTCATATAGGCGACAATCTTTTCCAGGCGTAATTCTTCACCATCTTCCTTGATCGCTTTATCGATGATGCGTTCAATCCACAAGAAAAGATCGCGCACCATTTCAATTCTTTTTTCCGCCTGACGAGGCGTGTTGGATGTTTCATGCAGCCAGTTGTCGTATTCGATTTTTTCGATCAACTGGCGGATAAAGCTAATGACGGCTTCGCCCTCAAGCTGTTCCGCTTCCTGTGCCCAGCTCAGCAGTTGTTGTCCAAAGAACTGAACCCGCTTCAGGGCTTTTTCCGACAGTACCGTGCTGAGCCCCATTTCCTGAGTTGCATCGAACAGGCTGACATTCCGTTGGGTTGCATAAGCGGACAGTTTGGTGAGCGTGCTGGCACCGATCTCGCGTCGCGGCGTGTTGACGATGCGCAAAAAGGCGGCATCGTCGTCCGGATTCACGATCAACTTGAGATAGGACATGACGTCTTTGATTTCCGCCTTGTCGAAGAAGGATTGACCGCCGGAGAGTTTGTAAGGGATGTTCTGCTCGCGCAATGCCCGTTCGAACAAGCGGGACTGGAAATTGCCACGGTAAAGGATCGCATAGTCCTTGAACTGAGTACGATGCTTGAACTTGTGGACGATGATCTCGGAAATAACGCGCTCGGCTTCATGGTTTTCGTCCGAGCAGGCGAGCACTCGGATCATCTCGCCCATGCCCATTTCAGACCAAAGCTGTTTCTCGAACACGTGAGGGTTGTTGGCGATCAAGGCGTTGGCCGATTGCAGGATGCGATTGGATGACCGGTAATTCTGTTCGAGTTTGATCACTTCCAGGTTCGGGAAGTCTTTTTTCAAAAGCTCGAGGTTTTCCGGCTGAGCGCCTCGCCAGGCATAGATCGACTGATCATCGTCGCCGACCACGGTGAATCTCGCCTGGATACCGACCAGCTGTTTCACCAGTTCGTATTGTGCCGCATTGGTGTCCTGGTATTCGTCGACCAGCAGGTAGCGCACCTTGTTTTGCCACTTGTCGAGGATTTGTGGGTGCTCGTTGAAGAGTTTGACCGGCAAACCGATCAGGTCGTCAAAGTCGACGGCGTTATAGGCTTTCAGTTGCTGCTGATAGAGGTCATAAAGGATCGCTCGTGCCTGTTGCAGGTTGTCCTCTGCCTGTTCCAGTGCCTGCTGGGGCGAAATATGGGCGTTTTTCCAACTGGAGATATCCCACTGGGCATTGTCGAGGGCTTCTTCATCCAGTTGTTGTTTTTTCAGAAGGTCTTTGAGAATCTGCTTGGTATCGGTGGCATCCATAATCGAAAAATTCGATTTGTAATCCAGCGCCTTGTATTCCTGGCGGATAATATTCAGCCCAAGGTTATGGAAGGTTGAGACGTTTAGGCCTTTCGAGGGGTCGTTCTTGAGTAATTTGCTGACCCTTTCCTTCATTTCCTTCGCAGCCTTATTGGTGAAGGTCAGCGCGTAAATGTGATGGGGTTGAATGCCCTGTTTGCGAATCAAGTGCGCGATTTTTTCGGTGATCACCCGGGTTTTTCCGGAGCCGGCTCCGGCAAGCACCAGTGACGGGGTCTCGGTGTGCAGGACGGCTTGTAGTTGTCGCTTGTTGAGTGTATGCATGTTTCGCTAAAAGGAGTTCGATAATCCGGTCGATAAAAAGTTAAAATAGGCGCAGATGAGAACGCCTGAATAAAAAGGGATATTTTATCAGTCCCCTCCTGCCAAGCAGACACTTTTTAGAGACTATTTTTTAACCTGATGGTTTGACAATGAGCACAATCGACGAATTAAAAAAAGATATCCAGTTCCAAACAGAGTTAAAAGGGCATGCTTTGACCTTTAACAGTACCTGGGGCATTTTTTCACCGAGAGAAATCGATGCAGGCACCGACTTGTTTCTCAAGCATCTGGCGATTCAACCGGATGAGGTCGCCTTGGATATCGGTTGTGGTTATGGACCGATTGGCCTGACCATCGCTGCCTGTGCGCCACAAGGTGAGGTGCATATGGTGGATAAGGATTTTGTCGCGGTTGACTACGCCAATAAGAACGCGGCGCAAAATGGGCTGAAGCATGCCAAAGCCTATTTATCGAACGGGCTGAGTGCCGTGCCCAAAGACAAGCTGTTTACGACGGTGGTGTCCAATATCCCTGCTAAAGTCGGCAAGGAGATGCTGGCAATCATTTTGCACGATGTGCATCAACAGCTAGCGCCGGGGGGGCAGTTTGTCGTCGTGACGATCAATGGCTTACGTCAATATATGAAACGCAATTTTCTGGAAGTCTTCGGGAACTATGAAAAGGTCAAGCAGGGCAAGGACTATACGATTTCCCGTTGTATCAAGCCTAAGTAATCAAGCTTGCTATATTTGTCCGTTGGTCGAAAAAAATCCCCCAGCCTGGTAGATTTTTCATTCAGAACCGGTAAGCTAACTCTCTCGATAACCCCTAACAAAACAATTGGATCCTACATGAAAAAACTCCTGGTGATTTTGCTGACACTGACTTCCTTTATGGTTTTTGCGCAAACGGCCGAAGCCAAACGTTTCGGATTTGGTAAAAGTTACGGTTACAGCAAGCAAATCAGTCCTAAGCCTTATAATAAAAAACCGAGTTATCAACAGCCAGGCAAATCCGGTGCCGCCGCCGGAACGGCTACTGCCGGTGCCAGAAGTGGTGCGTCCCGTTGGTTGGGGCCTCTGGCCGGATTCGCTGCCGGTGGCTTATTGGCGGCCATGTTGTTCGGAGACGGTTTCGATGGTATCCAATTCTTCGATATTGTGGTGATCGCGCTGATCGCTTTTATGTTAATGTCTTTGTTCCGTCGTCGACAGTCACAGTCATCTTATGCGGCATATCAAGCCTCCGATCGTGATCGGGCGTCACACATGGGTTCCGAGGCCTACTATCGCGAGTCGGCGCCAAGACAGCCGGAAAACATGACTCCTGCGGCCGGTTCGATCATCGGTTCCGGTCTGTCGGAAGATGTCGTACCGATGACGGACAAGCCGGACTGGTTTGATGAACAAAGCTTTGTCGACAATGCCAAACAACATTTTGTTGCGGTGCAGAAAGCCTGGGATCAACAAGATATGGCGGAGATTCATGCCTATTGCACTCCCGAGTTGGCTCAGGCGCTTCAAGCAGAATTGGAACAGGTCGATTTCTCCGGCAACCATACCGAAGTCGATGAATTGCGTGCCGAGATTGCCGATATGGCGGTTGAAGGCGATTACTTTATTGTCAGTGTGCGTTTTGCCGGCTTTATTATCGAAGAGCAGGGCGGCTTCGCGCATGCCTTTAACGAGATCTGGCATATCCGCCGTCTGGTTGAGGGAGAAGGTAATTGGCAGATCGCTGGAATTCAGCAGAACGACGCTGTCTGAGTTGTTTTGTGAGATCAAACTTGGTGCAAAAAAACGTTTTTTTTGGTATTGTTTTTTTGCGCACCATCCAAATTAGGACAAGCGAAGGAGAGTGCTTATGAAGTTTGGTCGGCTGATTCAACGCCTCGGTTTGGGAATGATGATCTTGGCGGTTCTATCGTTGACTGCCTGTTCCAAAGAGCCGGTAAAAATCGTTTCGGCGAAATTTGTCGACAATCTGGATAAAGGCTCCGGGAATTTTGATCGCATGCTACAGATCTGCTTCGACAAGCCGTTGTCATCCGATTATTACCACCATGTGGTGATTATTACCCAGCAATCTTTCAAGCTTGAAGGCGGGAACATCATTCGTCCCCTGGCTTCGGATCCGGACAGCAAATGTGTATTGCGTAATCTTTATAACTATATCAACAAGGATTCTCCGGTAGGTGCGCGGCAGATGATTAAGGATTATATGACCCCCGGTAATATTAATCAGCTTTTGATTCAGGTCTATTACGAGAAGCCGGAAGGCAAAGAAAAACCGATTGCGGAAGCGTTATTTAAAGATTTATAGAAGACGATAATCGCTTCTGACAGAAGTGGATGAGCACGGGAGGCCCGGCAGTCAGACTGCCGGGCCTTTTTGTTTGCCGCCTTTGATTGACTGAGTAGGATTTTATGACACCACAATTTGATTTCGCCCATGCCTATGGTAAGCCTGTTTCACAGGCCAAACTCAAAGCCCGTCCCGAGGACTTTATTGTCGAAGAGCGGATTGCTTATGACCTTTCGGGGGAAGGGGAGCATCTTTGGATTTGGGTGGAAAAATGCGAGCAGAACACCGATTGGGTAGCAAAGCAGATTGCCGGATTCATCGGCATTGCCCCCCGTGAAATGGGGGTGGCGGGTAAAAAGGATCGCCATGCGGTGACGCGACAGTGGATGAGCTGTCATTTACCAGGCAAGGCGGATCCGGATTTCTCGGCATTGGACATCCCGGGTGTGAAAGTGCTCAAGAAGGTGCGGCATTCCCGCAAACTGCAAACGGGCGGCCTGGCCGGGAACCATTTTCAAATTCGCCTGACCGGATTTGACGGCGAGGTTTCCGATGTCGAATCACGTCTACAGGTGATTCGCGAACAAGGGGTGCCCAATTATTTCGGCGAACAACGTTTCGGCAACGACTTCCAGAATTTAGCGAATGCCTCCCGCATGTTTCGCGGCGACAGCCGCCCCAAGCGTCACCAGAAAACTATGTACCTTTCGGCTGTGCGGTCCTGGATTTTTAATGAGGTTCTGAGCCTTCGGATTGAGCAGAAAAACTGGAACCAGTATGTTGGCGGCGATGTTTTTCAGTTGGAAGGGTCTCAGAAATGGTTTGCCGATGATGGTTCGGACGATTTGCCGCAAAGATTAACGGCACTGGATATTCACCCAACCGGCCCGTTGATTGGTCGCGGCGAGTTGCCGTCTCAGCAGTCAATTCTGGCATTGGAACAGTCGGTGGTTGATCACCACCCGTTATGGCGGAAAGGATTGGAAAACGCGGGGATGAAACAGGAAAGGCGAGCGTTGAGAGTGCTCCCCAAGCAGCTTGACTGGCAGTGGGAGAAGGGTGTCGATAACGAACAAAACCTGCTGGTTCACTTCGATCTGCCGGCTGGTGCTTTCGCCACCATGGTCATACGGGAGCTGGTCAACGACTAGTGCTCAGTCCTCGGCAAACACTACCTGGTTACGCCCGTTTTCTTTTGCCTCATAAAGCGCCATGTCGGCTTTTTTGAAGAGTTCCTTAAAGTTCTTGGTGTCGGCTGTCAGTTGAGAAACGCCCGCTGAGAATTGGATGGGAATCGCTTCGGAACCGACGATCAACGGGTGTTCAACCATTTCCAGTTTGATTTTTTCCAAGAGTTTGGCCGTCTGCAGTTTTCCGGTTTCCGGCAGCAACAAGACGAATTCATCCCCTCCCATTCGAGCGAACAGGTCGCTTTTGCGCAGGTTGGTTTTCACCAGTTCGGCGATTTGTTTGATCGACTTGTCGCCGATAAGGTGGCCGTGGGTGTCGTTAATGGCTTTGAAGTGGTCGATGTCAAAAACCACCAGGCTCAAACCGTTGATGTAATGTCGGTTGGCGAGATTGAAGTATTGCGCGGCACCTTCCAATAGGCCCTGACGATTCAAGACGCCAGTCATATGGTCGTGGTTGACGAGCTTTTGCAACTCCTGGTTTTGCGACAGGATCGCTTCTTCATAAGCGTGGATCTGTTGGCTGAAATGGTAAGCCAGCAGGGCAACAGCAAACAGACAGATTACCAAGGAAGCAAAGGCGTCAATCGACAGGTAAGCCGGATAGCTTTGATGCAGGTTGACCAATACGATCAAGGTCAGAACGAACACCAGCGTGCCGAAGATGCCATTGATGAAAATAAAGCTGAAAATCACCAGTGGCAGAAACCAGATCAATCGATAGTTGTTGTCCGGAGAATAAAGCGCCATGCCGGAAAAGAACAGCAAGGCCGACAGCGCCAGTAACTTCGAAATCAGTGACAGATGGTCTGGATTTCGGCTCAGGAGCATGTAAAGCACGACGGACTCGATGGCAAACACGGAATTGAGCGTCGCCGCGTCATAGGATTCAATATGTGTTCCAATCATGACCAAGGCGGCATAGCCCACATTGATCGCAACGATGAGGATCAGGATCAGTTTGAGCGTGTTGATCTTGAAGTCAACAAAGCTGGAGGTGTTGATGTCTGAACTAGAAGCCATAAATTCAATAGGTGCCAAGTTAAGTTAAGGTCACGCGTCAATGATATTTTTTGGTTATTGTATGTCTAACCCAATGAGTTTTAAAGAAAAATCAATGTAAAAATGGCGCGCTTTATTTTTTATACAGTGTGTCCGGATCGATGATTGGATCGGTCAGGATTTCTGCCTGGTTATCGTGAACACGTGTGTAGAAACAGCTTTTGCGACCAGAATGGCAGGCCGGGCCGGTTTGGTCGACCAGCAGCAGCAAGGTGTCGCCATCACAATCCAGGCGCACGTCTTTTAGGTGCTGGACCTGCCCCGACTCTTCTCCTTTGCGCCAATAGGATTGACGGGAACGGGACCAATAACAGACTCGGCCGGTTTTGAGGGTTTCGGCAAGCGACTGGGCATTCATCCAGGCCATCATCAGAACCTCTTTACTGTCGTACTGCTGGGCAATGGCCGGGATCAACCCGTTGTCGTCGAATTTGAGTTGTGATTTCAGGGTTTCCCAGTCAAAAAGATCCCCTTTTTTCGCTTTTTCAAGTTGTTTGAAAGTGGGCGTTTGAGTCATCAACTGAGTCCTCGGTTAGTGCGTTTCAGTGCGTTCGTGCGAATTACTTCGCTCTTTTTGCCGCCGCAAAAGCCGCCGCAAAAGGGTTGTTGGAAATGGCTTCTTTGACCGGCGCGGGTTTTTTAACCTTGACCTGGGATTTTCGACCTTTCTCCAGCATGACCTTGAACAGTTCTGCAGTGGCTTGTGCGTCTGCCAGTGCATCATGTGCGTCCCCCGGGAAAGGTTTGCCCAGAATTTTTTCATAGGCATCGGTCAGTTTCGGTGTTTTATAGAACCAATACATCTTTTCCGACTGCCAGCGCAAGGCGCCGACCAAATCTTTAGCCAATTCTGCGACGTCAAGCCAGGTGTTGTAATCCAGCTCAAACGGCAACATTTTCTTTTCGGCGCTCTTTTGTAAATAAGCGAAATCCGATTCGGTGCTGTAAGCCAATACGACATCGGCTTCTTTCAGGATTTGATGCATATCTTCCCAGGTGTGTGGCAGCAATGGGGCATCCTGAACCATCTCAGTGGTGATGTTGTGTTTTTCGTTTTCAGGAATGTCATAGCCAGGATTGATCAATTGGTTGAAAATTTCCTTGCCGTCCAAATCACAGATGGAAACCTGGATAATGTCAGCCGTGTCCTTGGTGCAGATATCGGTTGCTTCGATATCGATACAGACCACCTGCTTGCCTTTGAGTTCCTGATCATGTTCTTTTAGTTTGAACTGAGCATCGTTTCGGCGTTCCTGAATCAGATTGATCACTTCCGAAGAGGTGAATTCTGCAATCAAGTCCATCAGTTTGCTGCGCAGTTTTTTGATCGATTTGGTCAGTGACTGGCGAACGTCTACGTCGTCGCTGGCTTTTTCGATTAATTGGTCAACGCTGATCACTTCATCCTTCACCACCATGTTTTCCAGAATGCTGTCGACGATTTTCTTGTCGTTGAACTGCAAGCTTTCCAAAGGCGGGATTTTCAAAGTGGCGGTGATCAAGGATTTCTCTCCTTTGGCAGGCGAGGCGATTACTTGAATGCCTTTGATGTCGAGACCGTCTGATGCGGCGACCGCGACGATATATTCTTTGATGGGTTGATTGCGTTTATCAATCAGGATGAGTTGTGCATTGCTCATGGGCTGTATTCAAAAACCGGATTAAAAGAGCGCTATTGTATCAGGTTCGCTATTATTTTGGCACGCTATGTCATTGATAAACGCCGAGATCCCGTCAAATGTCATTAAATTGTCATTAAAGTGTGTCGATTTAAGAATCTGCCAGGCAGGGGGCTATCGTTGGCTGAGTCGAATACGTCTCGCTGTCAAATAATGGTGTCGCCAGTAGGGGCGATTCAGGTTGGAGATGGCGACGCCGCGACTGGAAGAGGCATGCATGAAGCGGTCATTGCCCAGGTAAATGCCATCATGATGCGACTGCCAACCGATCTGGAAAAAGACAATGTCGCCCACCTGGAGGTCCTTGTGATGTACCGGCATTCCGGTCAGTAATTGCTTTTGTGTGGTTCGCGGAATCCAGAGCCCGAACTGTTGGCGAAAGGTCTTTTGCACAAAAGCGGAGCAGTCCACCCCTTTGTGGCTGCTGCCGCCATAACGATAGGGCGTGCCTTTCCAGTGCTGATACTGATTCAGCAATTTGGCTCTTACCTTTCTGGCCTGCTTTAAATCGGTTTTCAGTTTGGCGTATTGCGAGGTTTTCTGCGGGTGGTATTCGGGGTGGTAACTGGACAGGGTCGTGCATCCTGACAAAAACAGGGAGAGAATCGTGCCCCAGATCAAAGGCTGAAAACGGATCTTGAAGATGACAGGGTTTCTCAATGAATCTGAACTCCGGTGTCTAATCGGCGATGCGCAAAGCATGGTTGAAATGTACGTATTTTTCCGTGGAATTATACGTGTCTCAGTTTTTATTTTGCGGTATTTTGGAATCCCTGGGTCAAAAAAATAAGACTTTTGGTTCCAAAATCCATGCGATAAAGTTGGTGGCCGACAAAGGATGATGAATCATGAGAGGCAAGAGTGCCTTGATTAGCGCGATCGACCATAAATGGTCGGTTTCACCTCTCGCGGTTTGGGCGGGAGAGTTTAATTTCTTGCAATTCTTTCATTGCGAACCAAATAATTATCATCGAATAGAATCGCTACCGGTTCGCCGCCGATCATTGGTTGCCCCGGTGTTTTACGCTGCGCGCTGATATGTAAATGCGGCTCAGTGCTGTTGCCCGAATTTCCGACGCGTCCCAAATAATCCCCGGTTTGAACCTGATCCCCAGTGTTGACCGCAACACTGCCTTGCTGCAGGTGCGCCAGCAAAACCTCGGTGCCCTGACAATTGAGCAGTACGTGGTTTCCGGCGAGTTTGGAATGGTCCGGATCGGTCAGTGGTACGGTCATATCGGGGCGGCCGTCCGAGGCATGAACGACCTTTCCGCTACAGGGCGCGGAAACCTTGTCGCCATAAATCGCATAATCACTTGGATCGGGTGGCAGAATGCCAGAGGCGCGCAATCCATCCTGATTGATCTTGACCAGGTCGATCCCATAACTTTGTCCGCGCCAAGGTACGAAGCGAGCTTTGGTTGCCAGGGTTTTAAGGTGCGGATTTAATGATAAGTTGCTGCCGGCGTTGACTGCATAATAGGTGCCCTGGTGTAACGGAAATTTCAGGTTGATGCTCGGCCCGGACTGTGGAATCCAGCCAGACAATAAATAGCCGACCAGAACCAACGATACGAAAGAAGCCGTGGATAACCCTCCGATATAGAACAGGGTGCGTCTTTTCTGTCGCAGCGGCATCCAGGGGGCATGACGTAGTCGCCAGCCCGAATAGGCGGAGATCAATACCGCTGTCACCAGGTAAATGTCTGCAATATACCAAGGCACGATCAGCCAGACGGTATAGGTGTCGATCGCGACCAACAGGCTAAATACAATCAGAGATTTCAGTGCCCAGACCAGCCGATTTTGATGAGCGGAGAGAAATAACCAGAAAAGTAATAAGAGCGGCAGAAGAATCTGCAATCCCAGTACCTGGAAAAGGGACTGTAGTAAGTATGCGGTCATAAAGTACCTTTAAGTGATTTTATGGAATTGCCCAGAACTGTATCGGCAGAAAAAATGAAAGCTTTAATAT
>JAWVWZ010000011.1:0-14050 GCA_033723505.1 Hydrogenovibrio sp. | reverse complement strand
GCCATTGTTCCTGTCTCTGCTGATTATCGCATTGAGTTTTATGCCGATTTTCGCGCTTCAGGAGCAAGCCGGTCGGCTGTTCACGCCCTTAGCCTTGACCAAAACGTTGGCGATGGCCGTGGCCGCCGGTTTGGCGATTACGCTGGTGCCGGTGTTGATCGGCTATTTCGTCAAAGGCAAGGTTCCACATGAAACCGACAACCCGATCAATCGTGTGCTGATTCGCGGGTACCGCCCGGTTTTGAACGGACTGCTGAGTCGTCCGAAAACCGTCTTGGTCATTGCGGTGGTTTTATTGGCCACCCTGGTCTATCCATGGCAAAGGATCGGTTCGGAATTCATGCCGGAGCTGGAAGAGGGGGATTTGCTCTATATGCCGACCACCTTGCCGGGCTTGTCGATCGGTAATGCGCAGGCATTGTTGCAACAAACCGATGCGCTCATCAAAAGCTTTCCAGAAGTGAAAAGCGTGTTCGGTAAGATCGGCCGTGCGGATACGGCAACCGATCCGGCGCCTTTGACCATGATTGAAACCACCATCCAACTCAAGGATAAGTCGGAATGGCGCAAAGGGATGACCCTGGATAAGTTGATTGCCGAATTGAACCAAAAGGTGAAGTTTCCGGGTGTGACCAATGCCTGGGTGCAACCGATCAAGACGCGTATCGACATGCTGTCGACCGGGATTAAAACTCCGATCGGCATCAAGGTATCGGGCGATGATTTGGGCCAGATTGAAAAAGTCGGCCAGAACATCGAAGCAGTCTTAAAGAAAGTGCCCGGAACCCTATCGGCCTATTCCGATCGCGCCGAAGGGGGGCGCTATATGGATATCTTGCCGAACCGCAAGGCGATGGCGCAATATGGTCTGAACATGGCGGATTTGGCGGACATCCTGTCGACTGCTGTCGGCGGCAAGGTGTTGCAGAATACTCTGGAAGGACGAGAACGCTATAGCATGAATCTGCGATATCCTCAGGTCTGGCGTGATTCCTTGCAAAAACTCGAGCACCTGCCAATCGTCTCTCCTTCCGGTCAACAGTTGGAGCTGGGGCAGGTCGCGGACGTGAAGGTCAAGCTCGGGCCGCCTTTAATCAAATCGGAAAACGCCCGCTTAAACGGCTGGACATTTGTCGATTTGAAAAAGGGAACCGATTTGGTCACCTACATCCATGCCGCACAGAAAGCCGTTGCCGATCAGGTCAAGTTGCCGGCGGGATACAGTATTGCCTGGACGGGGCAATATGAATATCTGCTGAAGGCTCAGGCGTCATTGGAAAAAATCGTGCCCCTGGCTTTACTGGTGATCTTTATGTTGTTGTACTTCATTTTCAAGGACATCATTGAAGCCTTAATGATTCTGCTGGTGATTCCATTCGCCTTGTTGGGGTCGGTGTGGTTTATCTGGTGGCTGGGCTTCGATTATTCGGTGGCGATTGCTGTCGGTATGATTGCGTTGGCCGGTGTGGCGGCCGAATTCGGAGTCGTCATGCTCTTGTATTTGAAGCAGGCCATTCAGGCGGCTCAGCAGACGAACCACTTGAATTCGGTGGCGGACCTGCGGGCGGCGATTATGCAAGGGGCAGTGCAGCGTGTTCGGCCGAAGGCGATGACCGTGGTGGTGATCGTCATCGGGCTATTGCCGATTCTGCTGGGAGAAGGCACGGGTGCCGATGTGATGAAACGCATTGCCGCGCCGATGATTGGCGGTATGGTTTCCGCGCCGGTGGTGTCCATGGTGCTGATTCCGGTTTTGACTTATCTCATCTACCGAAGACGATTGTTCGGCACGAAAAAGCACGTGGCGAACCCTGACGATCAGATTGCCAATGAGGAGAAAACTCATGCTTAATGTTTTTATGAAATCTCTGGCGGCCGGTTGCTTGATGCTGACGTTGAGTGCGCCGGTATTCGCCATGCCGCAAGCGCCGATGCAGGTTTTGACACAAAATCTGCAACTGCAGAAGCTGTTCGAACGTGCCTTGGCGCAGAATCCGGGGTTGGCTTTGGCCGATGCGCAAACCACAGCGGCGTTGAATGCACAACGCCAGGCACAGTCCTATGAAAAGCCGGAAGTACATCTGACGTCCGAGCTGAGTTATGCCTGGATGCAGAAAAAGGATTTTGCCCGGACAGCGAACCAGTTGGTGGCGACCTATCCGTTGTATGAGCCCGACAAGGCCGACCTGAATCAGGCGGCGGGGTATCGCCATGGTGCGGCGCAGTCACAGTTCGAGTCACAACGACAAAAGCTCTTGCTGGCCGTGGCCAGTCGCTATTTCCAGTATTGGGCGCAAAAGGCGCAGTATGACTTTCTGATGAAAGAGCGCGATTCGATCTCCTCCATCATGTCGCAGCAAAGCAAGCGCTTTCAGGTCGGATATCAGGACTTGAACGATATCACCGAAGTCCAGGCTCGCCTGGACAACAATCAAGCGGACTTGCTGGAAGCGAAGCAGGCGATGGACGTCACCCAGTCGAACCTTGAAGCCCTGGTGGGCGGCGCGGTCGACTTAAGTCGCCTGTCTCCGCCGAAAACCTTGCCGAAACCGATTGTGTTGCAAGGCGACGGGGCGAGTGATGATTGGCGTGCGTGGGTTGAAAATAATCCCGATATCCAAGCGCTCAATCAGTCGGAGTTGGCCGCCGACTCCCAGGTGACCTATGAAAAGAATAAGGACGGCGTGCAGTTACAGGCATTCGGGGCTTATGTTTATAACGACAGTGACGGCAACTATTATGACGATATGCAAGGCGCGAAAGGCGGTATTCAGTTGAGCGTGCCTTTATATCTTGGTGGACGCACCCATGCGTCGGTGGCACAGGCCCGGGCAAAATCGTCGCAAGTCAGTGCCCAAAAGCGTCAAAAGTTGCTTCGCCTGCAAGCGGATGCGAAAAACGCTTTTCTGCAATATCAAGCGGGGCTGGCCCGCCTGGAGGCGCTTAAAGCGGCGCTACATTCGAATCTGGAAGCGGTGAAAGCGACTGAAAACGGCCTGAGAACCGGAACTCGTAATATTCTGGATTTATTGAATGCCCAGCGCAGTTTGCATAAGGCCCAGCGGGATCTGCCGACGACCCGGGCGAAAATCTGGCAAAGCTGGTATCAGTTCTATTGGGCGCTCGGTTTGTTGAAAGCGGACGAATAACACGCCGTACGACATATTTTCCATTCAGCCTTCTTTGCCGTCACGGCAAGAAGGCTTTTTTATGCACGAGACCTTGTGAAGGAATTTCTGCGTTGGGTTAAAATGCGTAAACTGCACGTTTTAATACGTTAAAAGTTAAAAAGATGCCGCAAAGTCGAGGAAAAATGCCGGTTTTTGCGCTAAAATAGTGCCATTTTCAAATTTCAGGTTTTTTGTCCTCATGTCTGACACGCTTCAAACAGAAAAGAATGCCATCAAGCTGGTCATGATCGGTGACGTACTCATGGCGATTCTTGGGTTGACGTTTTATTACCTCACCCACTCGCAAGCGATCTTGATGGACGGAATCTATCCGTTTATCGACATGGTGGCGGGGTTGTTGACCCTGCGGGTGGCAACGCTGATTTCGAAGCAAGCCAATCAAAATCAGCCTTTCGGTTATGCGATTTATGAACCGCTGTTGAATTTCATCAAAGGGATCATGGTGCTGGTGGTGATCATTTTCGCGACCTATGCCTCGGTGCATGCGCTGTTTGAAGGTGGCCGCCAGGTGGTTGCCGACATTGCGGTTTTTTATGCGATCGTGGCTTCCCTCTTGGGGTTCGTGCTGTCTTATTTCCTCTATCGCATGAACAAAACCGCCAAATCGGCGTTGATCGATGTCGACCTGCAAGGTTGGGTGACCGGGGGTGTACTGAGTTTGGCCGTCGGTTTGTCTTTCGGCCTGTCGATGTGGTTGGAAAATACCGCGTATAAGGACTGGGTGCCTTATACCGATCCGCTGGTCATTTTGGTGTTGGTTTTGTTGATGTTGCCGATGCCGTTAAGGGTGTTGAAAGAAAATGGCCTGCAATTGATCGGCCGGTTCGAGAATACCGAAACTTCAAAGAGAATCGAGGCGTTGGTACGTCAGGAATTGCAGGAAGACATGTTTATCGATTTTCAGATGCGTTACCTGCAATTAGGGCGTTCGATCTATATTCAGCTTTATATCCAAATGAAGCCGGATGCCGATTTTTCGCTTCAGGCTGCCGATGAATTCCGCAACCATCTCTATCAGAAACTGCAGCAGCAATACGATTACCTCGCGGTTGATGTCATCTTTACCGCCGACCCCGCCTGGGCCAAACGGAGCGTCGGGGACCTGCCGTAATGGGGTATGCGATCCCCGCCGAATTGACTCGAGCGGAAATCGAAATCAAAAAAAGCCGGTTCATCGCCTATGCCCGTCATATCGAAACCCGTGAACAAGGTATGCAATGGCTGGAAGCGATCAAGGCCGAGTACCCAGACGCCCGTCATCATTGTTGGGCTTACCTGATCGGCAATCCGACCTGCGCCTCCAATGCCGGCATGGGGGATGACGGTGAACCGTCCGGCACGGCTGGCAAGCCGATTTTGAACGTGCTTCAACATAAGGGGGTCGGCGATGTGATGATCATCGTCGTGCGTTACTTCGGCGGCATCAAACTCGGCGCGGGCGGCTTGACCCGCGCTTATGGGCAAGCCGCTCAGGCGGTGATGGAAATCCTGCCCGTCATTGAGCAGGTGCCGACGGTGACGTTCGTCTTGGAATGCGATTTCGGCCTGGAACAACAAATCCGTCATCTAGCCGATACGCTTTCGGCTCACATCGAATCAGTCGATTACCAATCCCAAGTGCATATGCGAGTGATCGTGCCCGAGGTTGCCAGACAATCCTTCAGTGATTCCTTGAAGGCGCATGCCTGTCCGTTCAAGGTCGAGACGCCTGCCTGACTTAAAATCTACCAGGCAGGGGAGATTTCATTTACTCGTCATCTATTTCCGTTAAGATGTTGAGAGCAAGTCAATATTTTGAGTGGAGAGGCATATTTATGACGGCTTCAAAATGGATCCATCAGGCACTGAAACCACTTGCTCATCGACCCCTTGCGATGGAAATCCGTCAACACATCATCGAACTACTTGAAAGTGCGATCGCGTCTTGTCGAGGAGAAGGCTGTGATCAGGCGGAGACGGTTCATGATTTACGGGTTCTGATGAAGCGTTTACGGGCATTCTGGCAATTGATGGCCGCATTCGTTTCAAAATCGGAACTGCAACAGGCAAAAGATCGTTTGGCCTCGGCTGCCAAACAACTCTCGGCCCACCGGGATCGCCAAGTCCTGGGCGACGCGTTGGCACAATTGGTGCAACGGTTACCCGAACCTTCGCAACAGGCCCTGCTTTCGCTGGAAATACCGTTACCGGATGAAGATGTGAGGCAAGATGAAATCGATTGGTCTCAAATCCTACAGGTTCTACAAAACGAATTGTCGGTTTGGCGAGGCTTGGCTGTAGACGCTTCGTTGAAGCACGTTGAACGAGGAGTGATGGCGACTTTCGAACGGGAACGTAAACTGGCCGAACGTGCCACCCGAAAAAAGGCCGAAATCCGTCAGCGGCACCAGTGGCGCAAATGGGTGAAATACCTCTATTATCAATTGAAATTATTGCAGCAGCTTGGGCTGAAAGGCCACAAAACGACGGTAAAACGGCTCGATGAGCTGGGTGACTTACTCGGGCGGGAGCATGATTTTGAGATGCTATTGACCTTTCTTCAGGAGCAAACCAATCGATTGCCCATGGATGAACGGACGCCTTACCAGCATTTGATCGAACTGAACCGGATTCAGTTGCAGCAACTGAGAAAACAGTCCAACCGTTTGGAGAAAACCGTCGTGAAATCCTATTAGCTTTTTGTCCACTCCGGCTTTGAGAGACTTTGACGTATAATAAGCGGATTCCCTGAGCGTTTTAAGTTGAGAAAATCCCATGAACAGCCGCATTTCGACCGCAGAACACAGCCAATTAGGTCAGAAAACCGATTATTGCCAGCAATACGATCCCACTTTGCTGTTTCCGATTCCTCGTCAGGAAAATCGCAACGAATTAGGATTTACGCTGGAGACCCTGCCTTTTGTCGGGCTGGATATCTGGAGCGCTTATGAAGTGTCTTGGTTGAACTCAAAGGGGAAACCGATTGTCGGCATCGCCGAGTTCGCTTTTCCGGCAGACTCGCCGAATCTGATCGAATCCAAGTCTTTCAAGCTTTATCTGAACGGATTCAACGGCACACGATTCGATTCGTCAGAGACGGTCATTGCCACTTGGGAGCAGGATTTGTCGGCCGCTTGCGGCGGTGAAGTTTCCGTTGATTTACGCTCGGTCGATGAGGTGACCGAAATCGCCGGGAGTTTGCCGGGAAGCTGTCTGGATGACTTGGATATTGAAGTGGACACTTATCAGGTGGCGCCCGAGTTGTTGCGGATACAGTCGGATGAGATCGTTTCCGAAACCCTGCACAGTCATTTATTAAAATCTAATTGCCTGGTCACCGGTCAGCCAGATTGGGGATCGGTATTGATTCGCTATGAAGGCAAGCAAATTGATCATGAGGCCTTGCTGAAATACATTATTTCATTTCGAAATCATAACGAGTTTCACGAACAGTGTGTTGAGCGGGTATTTACCGATATTATGAAAGCCTGTCGACCGGAAAAGCTGACGGTTTATGCCCGTTATGTGCGTCGCGGAGGCTTGGATATCAACCCTTATCGCACCAACTTCGAAGAAGAGTTCGATCTGACCCGCCTGTCGAGACAGTAGACTTGTTCTAGGTCTCAGGATGCTTGCGTTGCTGCTTGATCGTCTGTATAGCGAGTTCATGCAGCTTGTCCGACAATCGTTGATATTGTGTCAGCGAGGACTGCATGCCAGCAATATCAAAACTGTCGAGTTTGTCCTGTAACTGCTGAGCGAAAGCTTCCAGTTCAGGTTGTTCGAACTCGGTAGCGATTTGTGATGTTGCTTGAGAAAATGCTTTGATGGCCTCGATATTATTGGTTTTAACCGCCAGCTGGTATTTGTCGTCGAGATCGGTTTCCAGCTGGTAGACCAGTTTGGAGGCGAGCGATTTGGCCTTTTCAGACAAGCTTAGCGGGGTTGTATCGTCGTTTTTGGGAACCGGTTCGATTTCTTCATACTCCAGAAACTGGGACAGAGCTTTGAAGAGGTCGGCTCTCATCACCGGTTTTCTCAAATAACCATCGAAATGGACCCGTTTGGCTTTTTCATATTCGTCCTGCATTACTGATGCCGTTAGCGCGATAATCGGGATATCGACGTCGATGGCCTTGATTTGTTGTGCGGCTTGATAACCATCCATTACCGGCATGCGGATATCCATCAGAATGAGATCCAACGGGTGGTTACGGTATTGTTCAATGGCTTGCTGCCCATTTTCCGCTTGGAGCAAGGTGATTTCCGAATCCTTGAAGTTTTGCCGGATCAGCTCCCGGTTGTCTTCGATGTCATCGACGACCAGAATGGTGGCCGGTCTGAAACGAATCAGGCCTTCATGTGACGACAGGGGTGAGTCTGGATTGGGAGCATGAGTGGAGGCGATATCGACCTTTTCCATTAGGATGCGAAAAGTGGTGCCTTCACCGGGGGTACTGTCGACGCTAATTTTCCCTTGCATCATTTGTACCAGCCTTTTGGTGATGGAAAGGCCAAGGCCGGTACCGCCGAATTTTTGTGTGTCTTGCCCTTCCTGTTGTTCGAAAGCATTGAAAATACGCTGCTGTTGATCCGGTGCGATGCCGATACCGGTATCTTCCACCTCAATGATCAAATCCAATTTGCTGTGGTGGGCATCGACATTGATGGGTTTGACCGACAATTTGATGTGTCCGCGGTCGGTGAACTTGACCGAATTCCCCAGTAGGTTGAATAAGACCTGCCTTAGTCTGACCGAGTCGAGCAGTAACGCTTGAGGCAGAGAGGGGTCGACGGAAATGTAGAAGTCCAGGCCTTTTTTCTGCATATTCATCATAAAGATATTGCCAATTTCCTGAAACAGGTCATGGGGGTTGGTGGCCTGTTTGTGGATCGACATTTTGCCGGCTTCGATTTTTGACAGGTCGAGAATATCATTAATCAGCATCAGCAGGGTATTTCCGGCCGACTGAATGGTCTGGATAAACGATTTCAATCTTGGCTCTTTGATTTGCTCGTTCAGCAGTTCGGTGAACCCCATAATGGCGTTCATCGGGGTGCGGATTTCATGACTCATATTGGCGAGGAACTCTGACTTGGCGCGGTTGGCTGATATCGCCTGGTTTTTCGCTTCTTCCAGTTGTTTTTCGATTTGGATGCGCTCAGTCATATCTACCGAGAGCGTCAGTAAAGCGCGATTGTTGTTGAAATGAATCGGAATGATGGAGAGCATGACCTCTCGTTCTCGCCCTTGAATATCTTTCATCGCGACGATTTTCTGATCCACTCGCTGGGTGGTGTGTAATAAGCGTTTCACTTCTTCCCGATCGACCGGGTTTTGATAATAATCCTCAATATTGAGGTCGCCCAGATGCTCGGCATCGACTTGATATTCTTTTAATGCCTGCTGGTTGGCGGACAAGACTTTCCCTTCGCAGTCGGTGACGATCACCACTAGCGGGATGCTGTCGATTAAGACCTGTAGCTGTGCCTGATTGTGTTTCAGTCGCTCTTCCAGTGCTTTTTGTTCGGTTTTGTCACGCCAGGAAACATAGAGCGCCGGTTGCTCTTGATACTGGATGACGGTCAGGACCACATCCACCCAGAATTCTTCGTCTTTGGCATTTTTGTGTACCCAATCGAATCGCTTGCTACCGGTGCTGAAGATATCGGCATTGATTTGCCGGATTTTTTCTTCAGAGGCGATGCCGTCCGGTTGATATTCTGGAGACCATTCCGATGGTCGTGAGTCGAGCAGTTGCGACTTATCCTGAAGGCATAGCAGTTTCAGAGCGGCATTGTTACAGGCGACAAAGCATCCATCCTGAATGATCAAGTGGGCGTCAGAAGCATTCTCGAATAGGTTCTGAAAGTTTTCTTTTTCGATATTGAGGTTTTCTTCGGCCTGTTTACGTTGTTTGATTTCGTTGGAAAGTTTGAGGTTCCAGTAGATAATGGAGCCGATTATCGTCAGGAAAACCAGTCCGATTTGCAGGATCAGCCACCAATCAGCTTTGGTCGCAAACTCGATTTTGGTCCAGTTGCTGAGAATCTTTGAACCGGATTCCTCTGTGACTTGTTGCATGGTTTTGTCCAGCAGGCTATAGAGGGTGGGTTCCTTTTTATTGACGAAGAGTGTGAGTTGCATATCCACCGAGGTCTTGCCGACAATCTTCAACGTACTCAACCCTTTTTGTTTTATGAGGTAGGTGGCTTTCGGAAGGGTCATCAATGCTGCATCGTATCGACCCAGCATGACTCCCTCCAGCGCACCTTCGGCGGAATCCACTTCGATAAACTTAAACCCGGGGTACTTCCGATAGAGTGCCTGGGTGTAGCCATAGCCTTTGATGGTGGCGATGCGTTCGCCGCTGAGTTCGGATAGGTGGTCGACAAATCGAAACTGGTTGTTCATCACAATCACCACCGGGCTGCTGAGATAGGGTTTGATCGGCCGATAATTTTTCGCCAGACGGGCATCGGACAGATTGCCGGAAATGACGTCAGGAGTTCCCTTTTCGGAGAGTTTTATTGTTTCTGCCAAGCTGTTGACTGGAAGCGGCTCAAATCTAACCGGGAGCTTGTCTTCAATCGCTTTTAAATGGTCGGCGACAATGCCGATGTATTGCCCTTTGTTGTTGAAAGCTTCAAAAGGGAGCCAGTCGGGATCTCCGGTGAAACGGATTTCGGAATGATTCTGCAACCAAGCTCGCTCCTTGTTGGAGAGGTTTAACGTCGTTTGACCGAGTTCAGAGGTGTCAGGGGTGGAGAGCCATTTTCGATAGATTTCGCGCTGTTCAATTGGTGAAATCGACTTCAGGCCTTTGTTGATAATGGCGGTTAAAATCGGTTTATCCTTGCGAACCATCATGTGGAGCGATTTTTGATCTTGCCTTGAAGATTTGAAAGGCGAGATGGTGTTGATGCCATCCTTCGCCAATCGATAGGAAATGACGGCATAAGTGTCATAGAGAATCTGAGCTTTGTTTTCCACCACTGCATCGACGGCAGCATCGAAACCATCGGTTTCGAGAATCCGGATACCCGGGTAGAGTTGTTTGAAGGTCTCGATACTGGCATAGCCTTTAGGAATCGCAAGGGTTTTTCCGTTGAGGTCGTCCAGGGTTTTCGGATGGATATGGTCGTTGACGAAGAAGTAATTGAGGGTATTGAAATAGGGGACCGAAAACAGGGCATATTGTTCCCGGTTTCGGGTTTTGTATGCCGCGGGAAGCAGATCAACCTGCTTATGCTTCAAGGCCTCAAGATTATGGTGCCAGGTCCCGGTGTGAATATGAAATTTAAGACCGGTTTTTTCCGAGAGTAACTTGAGATAATCATGGGCGATGCCGGCATAACGTTGCTGGTGATCGAGGAAATCGAATGGTGCCCAATCGGTTTCGCCGGCGACTTCGACTGTTGGATGACGTTTAATCCAGTTAAGCTCTTTTTTTGTCAGTGAGGTCGTTCGTGATTTCTGGAACCATTTATTTTCGATCTGGTTTTTTTGCAGCATTGAAATGTCGTCCAAGGCTTTTTGCATAATTGACATCAGTATCGGCTGGTTTTTATCGATCGCAATCGATGTTTGAGTCTGAAAGTCATCTACTTTAGCGACAATATTCAGGTTGGTCAGAAAGTTGTTTTTGATGATATAGGTGGCGACAGCGATATTACCAACATAGGCGTCGGCCTTGCCGACCGAGACGGCATCGAGCGCTTCTTCATTCGATTGAGTCAGATAAAGCGAGAGCTTAGGATAGTGTTTGGCTAGCCATTCATTGAGATAGGAGCCTTTATTGATGGCAACGGTCTGTCCGGCGAGACTTTTGAGCGACGCCACCTGTTTGTGCCCTTTGGTGACGATGGCCAATGGCATGCTGGTGTAAGGGGTCGAAAAGAGGAAGTATTTTTCTCTTTCCGCCGTTTTCACTGCACAAGCAAGGCCATCCAGCTTTCTCGCCTTCGCTTGTTGCAGGATGTCATTCCAGACACCGCTTTTGATTTTAATCTTGAGACCGGTTTTCTGTTCGATTAACTGAAGGTAATCCGCTGAGATGCCCGAATGTTTTTGGTTTTGATCAACAAAATCATAGGGGGGCCAAGCATAATCGGATCCCAGGGTGATGGTCGGGTGCTGCTTGATCCATTGAGATTCTTTCGGCGTGAGTACCAGTGCATTTGCCTGAAAGGACAGCAGGCAAAGCAGGCTAAAAACCAGCTTCTTAGTTATTGGCAATTTCAACAAATTCATCGAGATGTTCAACGAAAATATCGATTAACTGAGGATCGAACTGGGTATTTTTGTGTTCAATGATGTAATTGGTCGCGTCATCGGTTGTCCAAGCCTCTTTATAGACGCGTTTGTGAGTCAGTGCGTCAAAAACATCAGCGATGGCGACAATCCGTGCATAGATATGGATTTTTTCGCCCTCTAATCCTTGGGGGTAACCGGTTCCATTCCATTTTTCGTGATGCTGCAAGGCAATGACCTCGGCGGCTTTCATGAACTTTCGTTTGGAAATGCGTAAGACTTCCGCTGCTCGCGTGGTATGGGTTTTCATGATATTGAATTCTTCTTCGGTCAAAGGCCCTGGTTTATGAAGAATGTCGTGTGGAATGGTGATTTTACCGATATCGTGCATGGGGGCGGCATGGAAGATGATGTCGGCATCTTCATCCGACAGCCCGGGATGATAATAGGCCAGTAACCTTGAGTACTCGGCGACCCGGCGAATATGCCGCCCGGTTTCGTCAGAGGTCGCTTCCATCAATTCGGTGAGCACGAAAATCATTTCTTTCTGATTTTCTTCCAACTCGGTCATATAGCGCCGTTCTTTGCTGACCAGACTGTTTTTTAAAGCGAGGTTATGCTGTTTGAGTAATTTTTTTGCAGCATAGAGCTGAAGGTGGGTTCTGACTCGCGCGATCAACTCTTCGGCATGAAAAGGCTTGGTGATATAGTCCACAGCACCGATTTTAAATCCATGACTGATGGCATCGATGTCGACTTTCGCCGTGAGAAAAATAATGGGGATGTCATGTGAACGGGATTGACGTTTGAGAGATTCACACACGTCAAAGCCGCTCATTCCGGGCATCATGATGTCGAGCAAAATGAGGTCGAAGTCGTTTTCTTTGACTAGGGAAAGTGCCTGTTCGCCATTCATGGCGAAAGAGAACCGGTAATCATCCTCTTTTAATATATTCATCGCCACCTGAATATTTTCGGAGACGTCATCAACAATCAAGACATGGTAGCGGTAATGCATATCAGACTCTTCCAATAAGTAAAATTCTTTAGCGTTTAAGGTTCATTATAGTGAAATAATGCGCGTTTTATATTAAAAAAACAAATAGAGGCATTCAGTTAGATTTTTATAAAACTCTGTTGTTTTTAAAGAGGTTAAGTCACCCCCGCCTGGCATTTTTTTGTTTCGATGAGACGCAATTCTGCTTTTCAGGAGGAAAAGCTATATAATGTATTTAAAATACATCTATTGATGTTGACCTAAAACCAGATGAGCCATAGGAGGGGATGGATGTTTTTCTTTGACCGGGCATTTCGCGCCTTTTTTTTGGGCGGAAGCCTTTTTGCAGTCTCGGCGATGGCGATTTGGTGGCTTGTCTATCCAGATTCTTCACATCTGTTTTCCGGCGTGCAACCCATCTACTGGCATGCACATGAAATGGTGTTCGGTTATGCGCTGGCGACAGTGACCGGTTTTTTGCTGACGGCGGCGATGAACTGGAGTGGCATGCATTCGGCTTCCGGCGTCAAACTGGCGGTGTTGTTTTTCTTTTGGGTCGCGGCGAGGCTCGGATATTGGGTGAATCTGCCGATTTTCTGGGTGGCCGTGTTGGATATGGCCTTTTCCGTCGGCTTGTTTTTACATTTCTTTTGGCCGGTCTATCGTCAAAAACTCTGGGCGCAAACCGGGCTTGCGGCGAAGTTTCTCCTATTGGTTCTGGCGAACGGATGGTTCTATGCGGGGGCAACCGGTTGGCTGGCGCATGGACAGTTAACCGGAGTGTTGTTAGGGTTGTTTTTGGTGTTGGCGATCAATCTAACGATGATGCGCCGACTGATGCCTTTTTTTACAGAGAAAGCGCTGGGATTGACGCCGTTTCGACAGTCTAAACGATTGGATATTTTGGCGCTCGCGGGCTTTCTTGCTTTGATGGTCTGCGCGGTTTTTTGGCCAGATCACTGGGTTACCAGTGTGATTGCGTTTCCTTTAGTGTTGGTGCACGGCATTCGCTTGTCCCGTTGGTATCACCCGGATATCTGGCGACAGGTGCTGTTATGGCCGATGTTCGTTTCCTATGGGTTTATGATATTAGGGATGTTGGCTTATGGTCTTGTCGGATTGAAATGGCTTGAAGCCACCATTGCGATTCATGCACTGGCAGCGGGAGGCATCGGTTTGTTGTGTGCATCGATTATGGCTCGAATTTCCTTGGGGCATACTCAGCGCAATGTGTTTGATCCCCCGAAAGCGGTTGCTTGGGTGTTTGGTATTTTGGTCGTGACGGCCATCGTGCGAGTGGGGTTCCCAGTTTTGATGCCGGCAAACTACATTTTCTGGATGCATTTGAGCCAGTTAGGATGGGGGGTAGCGTTTTTGGTGTTGGCCGTGACTTATTGGCCGATATTGACTCGCCCCAGTCCGCCAAGGGATGCCGGGATCAGGTTGTAGATTTCGCGCACGCTTTTTTTTCAGGCGTGCGCCATCGGTTTAACGAATTTGTCCGATCGGGCCAAGAATGGTGTTGATCTCCGCTCTTTGCGGACGATAACTTCTCGGGGCATCCTGTAGGCTGCCATCGCTCAAGGAGCCTGCGCAGGTCAACCTGAAAATGTTCGGATTTTTTGAGGT
>JAWVWZ010000010.1:0-14074 GCA_033723505.1 Hydrogenovibrio sp. | reverse complement strand
ATTCTGTTGCTGGAGATTGGTAAGGAGCAGTTGTTGATCGGGGTGACGGCGAGCAAGATTTCGTTGTTGCATGAGTTGAAAGAACCGATTGAAGTTGAGCAAAGCTCGCCCATGAATAACGCCTTTGCCCAGAAGTTGCAAGAGGCGATTGCAAATAGGAAAAAACCGAGCAATGACTAAACAACTGCCATTCCTGCTATTTATCTTTACGTTGTTTTTCCCCGCATTTGCGGGAGCAGAGCCGGGAATTCCCGCTTTTACGGTACAAACGGATGCTCAGGGCAATCAGGATTACACCCTGACGATGCAGATCCTGTTGTTGATGACCGGGCTGACGCTATTGCCGGCCGCGCTCATCGCCATGACGTCTTTTTTGCGCATCATCGTTGTGTTGGCATTGTTGCGTCAGGCGTTGGGGGTTCAGTCGACGCCTTCGAATCAGGTGTTGATCGGCTTGGCGTTGTTTTTGACCTTGTTTATCATGTCTCCGGTGTTGGATAAAATATACGGGGATGCCGTCAAACCCTATTTGAACGAGCAGATCAAATTCAAGGAAGCCTTGGACATCGGTTCCAAGCCTTTGCACCAGTTCATGATTCAACAAACCCGTGAATCCGATCTGGGAATGTTTGCCGAAATGGCCGGTGTGCAATTGAAAGATCCGCAAACCGTGCCATTTAAGGTTTTGATTCCGGCGTATATGACCAGTGAATTGAAAACGGCTTTTCAAATCGGGTTTATGATTTTTATTCCGTTTCTGATCATCGACCTGGTGGTGGCCACCTTGTTGATGGCGATGGGGATGATGATGCTGTCGCCAATGATTATTTCGTTGCCCTTCAAGATCATGTTGTTCGTCTTGATTGATGGCTGGGCTTTGATAATGGGGACCCTTGCGAATAGCTTCGTGGTTCCGGGAGGGGTGTGATGTCACCAGAGTTCGTACTGACGATCGGTCAGAAAATGTTGGAAGTGGTCAGTATGCTGGCAGCGCCTTTATTGTTGCCGGCGCTGGCGGTCGGTCTGTTGGTCGGTATGTTTCAGGCGGCGACGCAAATCAACGAAATGACCTTGAGTTTCATTCCAAAGGTCGCAATCGTTGGCTTGGTGTTGGTTATGGCGGGCCCATGGATGTTGACAACCTTAATTTCCTTTACCAAAGAGTTGTATGAAAACATTCCGGCCCTGATCGGGTAGCGGGTAGGCCATGTCTTTCCACTACGAAGACTTTTTACAGCTTCTGGAATTGTACTTCTATCCTTTTGTTCGCATCACCGGCATGCTGATGCTGATGCCGCTGTTTTCGGCGTCTTATGTTTCTATGAAAATTCGTTTGATGCTTGCGGTCTTTATTACCTTCGGCATCGCACCTTCTTTGGCATTGCCGCCGGCTGTCGACCCCTTTACGTTTCATGGTGTTTTACTGATTATTCAGCAGTTTGGAATCGGTCTGGCGATCGGATTGATTTTTGCAGTGGTCTTTCAGATATTTGTCATTGCCGGCCAGTTGGCGTCTATGGCGATGGGGTTGGCGATGGCCAGTATGGTGGACCCGGCAACCGGGGTCAATACGCCGGTCATCGGGCGTTATTTTACCATTATTGCGACCTTACTCTTTTTGCTGCTGAACGGTCATGTAATGGTGTTTAAAATGGTTTTCGACAGTTTCCAAACTTTGCCGATTGGATTGCATTTCTTTGATCAGGCCAGTTTGAAAACCATTTACAGTTTTGGCTCGACGATGTTCGAGTCCGGTGTTTTGCTGGCCTTGCCGCTGGTAACGGCGTTATTGTTGGTGAATATCTCTTTCGGTGTGGTGGCGCGAGCAGCGCCGGCGTTGAATATTTTCGCAGTCGGCTTTCCAGTGACCCTGTTGGTCGGGCTGGTGATGTTGATTTTCATCACGCCGTTGATTTTGCCGGGACTGCAAAATGTTCTGCTGAAGGTATATGAAATGGTGGGCACTCTGTCCCTGACCGGAAGTTGATGGTGTCCTTCAAAGGGTGATAGGAATTTAAGAGAGTAGGTCGATGGCTGAGAACCAAGACGGTACTGAAAAAACGGAAGAACCCTCCGAGAAAAAGCTCCGAGAAGCCAGGGAAAAAGGGCAGGTTCCGCGATCGAAAGAGTTGTCGACGTTGTTGATGACCTTGTCTGCGGCGGTGTTTTTGTATTTTTTCGGTCACTACATGGTTCAAGATTTCGAAGAGATCATGACTCAGGGGCTGCAGCTGGACCGTGCCCATGCTTTTGATATGAGCATGGCAACCAACCGAATCTTGAGTATGATGGTGCAGGCGATCTTCCTGGTGTTGCCTTTTCTACTGGTGATGCTGTTTATCGCCATTGTTTCGCCAATGTTGCTTGGCGGGTGGAACTTCAGTACCCAGGCAATGGCGCCTAAGATCAGCAAGCTGAACCCGATTTCCGGCATCAAAAAAATGTTTTCATCAACCGCTTTGATGGAGCTGTTGAAAGCCTTTTTTAAATTCTCTCTGACGTTGGCGGTTGCTGCATTTTTTCTCTGGCATACTTACGAAGAAGTGGTCTCTATCGGTTTGGAGCCGATGCGTAAAGCCATGGAGCACTCCGGCAGCCTCATCACCGAGGCGTTTATTTTCGTCAGTTTGTCGCTGATTCTCATTGCTGCAGTTGATGTCCCTTTCCAGGTTTATAAGCATATTTCCGAGCTGAAAATGACCAAGCAGGAAGTGAAGGACGAGTATAAGCAGCAGGAGGGGAATCCTGAGGTCAAAGGCCGTATTCGTCAGTTGCAACGTGAAATGTCGCAAAAGCGTATGATGCAGAAGGTGCCGGAAGCGGATGTGGTTGTCACCAACCCGACACATTTCGCTGTGGCTCTGAAATATGACCCGGATGAAATGCGGGAACCGGTGGTATTGGCGGTTGGTTCTGACTTTATGGCTGCGCAGATTCGAACCCTGGCGATGGAACATAATATTCCGTTGATAGAAGCTCCTCCATTGGCACGAGCTTTATACTATAATGCAGAGGTAGATCAACCGATTCCTTACGACTTATTTAAAGCGGTTGCATCGGTGTTGGCTTATGTGTATCAATTGAGAGACGGAAAGCCGGCACAAAGTGTGGATTTTGAAGATTTGCCGATCCCAGATAACATGAAAACGGAATGACTATCGGTCCAATAGAAACAGTAGACATTAATGGATTTTAACCAACTCCTCAATCAGGTAAAAACTTCTTTTAAAAACGGCCTGGGTATTCCGATTGCCATTCTGGCTTTATTAGCCATGGTGGTGGTGCCGCTTCCTCCATTTCTGTTGGATGTGTTTTTTACCTTCAATATCGCGCTTTCTTTGGTCGTGCTGATGGTGACGCTCTATGCGAAGCGTCCGGTTGAATTTTCCATTTTCCCAACCATTATTCTTCTAACGACCCTGTTCCGATTATCGCTTAATATTGCCTCTACCCGTGTGATTCTGCTGGACGGTCATAATGGTGGCGCGGCGGCCGGGTATGTGATTGAATCCTTCGGGGAATTCGTTATCGGCGGGAATTTTGCCGTCGGTCTGGTGGTTTTCGCGATCCTGGTCGTCATTAACTTCGTGGTCATTACCAAAGGTGCGGGGCGAGTTGCCGAGGTGAGCGCGCGTTTTACATTGGATTCGATGCCCGGTAAGCAGATGGCGATCGATGCCGATTTGAATGCCGGATTGATTACCCAGGAAGAAGCTCAGGCACGACGGGTCGAAATTGCAACCGAAGCCGATTTTTACGGCTCAATGGATGGGGCGAGTAAGTTTGTCCGAGGGGATGCGATCGCCGGGATTGTCATCCTGTTCATTAACCTGCTTGGTGGGTTTGCTATCGGGGTTGGACAGCATGATATGACATTCAGCGATGCCACCCAGGTCTATACCATTCTGACGTTAGGGGATGGCTTGGTCGCTCAAATCCCTTCCTTGCTGTTGTCGACTGCGACGGCAATCATTGTGACCCGGGTTTCCGGTAATAAAAACGATATGTCGCAACAGGTGCAGGCGCAAATGTTCGCCAATCCGAAAGCTCTGGGAATGAGTGCGGGGATTGTCGGTGTTTTCGGTCTGGTGCCTGGTATGCCGAATATTGCATTTTTATCCTTTGCCACGATTGCCGGTGCGGGCGCTTATTTGATCCATAAAAAACAGCAGGCCGAACAACCGGTCGAGTCCTTGTTGGAAGAGGAAGAAGAATCGCCTTCGGAGGAGAACACCGAACTGAGCTGGGATGACGTTCAGGCTGTAGATACGCTAGGGCTGGAAGTCGGCTATCGACTGATTCCGATGGTGGATCAGGCACAAAATGGTCAATTGCTTGAAAGAGTGAAGGGCGTGCGGCGAAAAGTCTCGCAAGAGCTGGGTTTCCTGGTGCCACCGGTGCATATTCGCGATAATTTGGATCTGGGCCCCAATCAATATAAAATTATGCTTTTAGGCGTGGCCTCCGGAGAAGGCGAAGTCTACCCGGATAAGGAGTTGGCAATTAACCCGGGTCAGGTGTTTGGTGAAATTCAGGGAATTCAGACTCAGGATCCGACTTTTGGCTTGGATGCTGTTTGGATTGCACCGTCAGACAAGGAACAAGCACAAGCGCTCGGATATACCGTTGTCGATGCCAGTACGGTCGTTGCCACGCATATCAGCCAGGTGATACAGGATTATGCTCCTGAGTTACTGGGGTATGACGAAACGCAGAAGTTACTGGATAAGCTTAAGGAGTTTTCTCCGAAGTTGGTCGACGAACTGGTGCCGGAGCGGATGTCTCTGGCTGTAGTGGTGAAGGTGCTGCAGAACTTGCTGGCTGAAAAAGTGTCGATCAAGGATTTGAGAACCATTCTGGAGGCCTTAACCGATAATGCGACCAAAACGCAGGATCCGAATGAGTTAACTGTTTTTGTCCGCGGAGCATTGGGCCGGTCGATTATTCAGAATATTGTTGGTGCGAATGATGAGCTGAAAGTCATTACTTTGGAGCCGGGATTGGAACAGTTATTGCTACAAGCTTCACAAGGATCGCCTGAAGGACAGTTGGCGATTGAACCGGGGCTTGCCGAGCGTTTGCATACGACATTGAAAGAAGAAGCGCAAAAAGTGGAAATGGAGGGGCAACCGGCTGTATTGCTGGTGGCGCCGCAGATCCGGGCGCAGTTGGCCAGACTGTTTAAGTTCAGTTTGCCGAACCTGAATATTCTGGCGTATTCTGAGGTGCCGGAAAACCGACGTATCAGTGTCGTCGCTAATGTGGGGCAAGGGGGATAGATGAAATTAAAGCGCTATCTGGCTTCTAATATGCGTCAGGCAATGGCTTTTGTCAGGGAAGAGCTCGGCGATGATGCGGTGATCATGTCGACTCGAAACACGGCTGACGGGGTTGAGGTTGTGGCGGCGATTGATCCGGATGCCCATGCCGAGAAATCGGTAACGCCCCGTCAGGATCAGGCGCGTTCCAGCTTCTACTCTCCTGAAATGGAAGAAAGCGCCAGACAATCGACAGTCGGCAGTCAGGAAATGCAAAAATTGTCGGCTGAATTGCAGGAAATGAAAGCCATGCTGCAGGATCAGCTGTCTGGCCTGGCCTGGAATCAGACGGAAACCAGAGAGCCGGAAAAGGTTCGCTTACTGAAACGACTGGTTCAGCTTGGCATCGGATGGTCGCTTGCACAGAAGCTGGTAGATGGCCTAAGCCGAATTGACGATCAGTCCTGGTCCGAGATTTTGCTGGAACTGGAACGCGGCATTCCAGAGTCGAAAATCGATTTTGTCGAGACGGGGGGCATTGTTGCACTGGTCGGCCCGACAGGTGTCGGGAAAACGACAACCATCGCCAAAATGGCCAGCCGTTTTGTGATGCGTAACAGTCCGAACCAACTGGCACTGATTACGACGGATTGTTATAAAATCGGCGCACAAGCGCAATTGAAGACCTTTGCGGATTTGTTGGGCGTGCCGGTTTACGTTGCCTCTTCCGAAGGCGAGTTATATAAGCTTCTAAGCTCTTTGGCGAGCAAGAAGCTGGTATTGATCGATACGGCGGGAATGAGCCAGAAAGATCAGATGCTGCTTCAGCAACCGACAAAAAATAAAATGGGGCTGGAGACAATAAGAAATTATTTGGTGATGTCTGCCGCCACGCAGTTGAGCGTGATGAAAGACATTGTCGAGTCTTTCGGTCAAATTGGCCTGAAAGGCTGTGTATTAACCAAAATCGATGAGGCGACGCAACTCGGAAATGTTTTGACGGTTTTGATGGAGCATCAATTGACGCCAATTTATGTTTCCGCAGGGCAACGAGTTCCCGAAGATCTGGAACCTGCCAAAGTCAGAAACCTGGTAGACAAGGCAATGGTAGTAGGACAACAACGAACATTAGACGAAGAAGAGATTGCGTTTCGCCTAGGAATGGGCAAGGATATTTCAGATGCACAATGATCAAGCAGCGGGTTTAAGAGCGATGCAAGCGAATCAATCACAAAATACTTTTCAGGGAACGGAAAAGCCGACAGAGAAAAGTGGGATGAGAAAAAAACCGGTTCGTGTGTTGGCGGTCGCCAGTGGTAAAGGGGGCGTGGGAAAAACCAATGTTTCGGTGAACCTTGCAATCTCCATGAGCAAGCTGGGCAATCGTGTGCTTTTGATGGATGCCGATATGGGGTTGGCCAATGTCGATATCATGCTGGGGCTTCAGACGAAATATAACCTGTCGCATGTATTGGACGGCGAAAAGACGTTGAAAGAAGTCATGGTGGATGCGCCGGGGGGAGTGAAAATCGTGCCTGCCGCTTCCGGTGTGAAAAGAATGGCGCAATTGACGCCGGCGGAGAATGCGGGAATCATCAATGCCTTTTCAGAAATTGACGGCTATCTGGATGTATTGATCATCGATACCGCTGCCGGAATTGCCGACAGTGTCGTGAGTTATTGTCGGGCTTCACAGGAAGTGATTGTCGTTGTGACCGACGAACCGGCATCCATGACAGACGCTTATGCATTGATTAAAGTACTCAGTAGAGAATATAATTTAACCAAATTTCAGCTGTTGGCCAATATGACCCGTTCGGAAAAGCACGGCAGAATGCTTTATGAAAAATTTGCGAACGTGTGTGAACAGTTTTTAGATGTTTCGATCGATTACCTAGGGACGGTGCCTTTCGATCATGACTTGCGGGAAGCAATACAAAGGCAGACGCCGGTAACCATTGCCAAGCCTGATAGCGAGTCGGCAAAAGCATTCCGAAAAATGGCTCAGCAGATAAATAACTGGCCGATCCCAACGGGTGTGACAGGGTATTTGCAATTCTTTGTAGAAAGCCTGTTTCAGAGCCAGAGTAATTAGCTAAGGATTGGGTTATACGAATGAGCGGTACACAGGTTTACGCAAGTATTCAAAAACAAACAGCCGGAGAAGTGATTGAAATCGAGCTGTTTTTACCGCTGGTGAACAGAATTGCCTATCATTTAAAAGGACGTTTGCCGGACAGTGTGATGGTCGATGACTTGATCCAGTCCGGGATTATCGGATTGATCGAAGCGGCACAGAAGTTCGATTCGAGCCAGGGGGCGAGTTTCGAGACCTATGCCGGGATCCGGATTCGCGGAGCCATGCTAGATGAGATTCGAAAGGGGGATTGGACGCCAAGATCGGTGCACCGCAAGTCCAGAGAAGTCTCCGACGCCATTTCGAAAGTGGAAGCGAAGCATGGTCGGGAAGCCAAAGATCATGAAATCGCCGAGGAAATGGCCTTGAGCCTGGATGAGTATTACCACATTCTCCAGGATACGAATTCGGCACAGCTATTGTCGATCGATGAACCGGATCATGATGATTTGTCGGAAGACAGAATGGTCGGGCAAATGCAAAGTCAGTTTTCTGAGATTTCGGAAGCGGACTTTCATCAAGCGTTGGCGGAAGAGATTGAGAATCTTCCCGAAAAAGAAAAACTGGTGATGGCTCTGTACTACGACGAAGAGCTGAATTTAAAAGAGATCGGTGAAGTGCTTGAGGTCAGTGAGTCTCGAGTCAGTCAAATACATAGTCAGGCGATTAAGAGATTGAAATCGCGCCTAAAAGATTGGATTTAAAACTTTTTATCAGTATTGAAACTGAAGGAATGAAACATGCAGATTGATAGAAATATGAACATTTTAGTAGTTGATGACTTTTCAACTATGAGACGTATTGTCAAGAACCTGTTGAAGGAGCTAGGTTTTAGCAAATTCGACGAGGCGGATGATGGTGCGACGGCCTGGCCGATGGTTCAGTCGGGGAAATACGATTTCATCGTCAGTGATTGGAACATGCCGGAAATGACGGGCATTGATCTGTTAAGACATGTTCGTGCCGATGCGAAACTCAAGGATACGCCTTTCTTATTGATTACGGCTGAGGCGAAGCGCAGCCAGATTTTGGAAGCGGCAGAAGCAGGGGTTGATGGTTATATCGTCAAGCCTTTCACCGCTGCGACCTTGAATGCCAAAATCCAGAAAATTTTCGAACGGGTGGAAGAGCGGAAAAAAGCTTAAGCAACGGTAAAAGGGATTTGGATGAGTCATCAGAAAGCCTTATATAACTCGGTTATATAAGGCTTTTTTTGTAAAAAGGGGAAGAGATGGAAAATATCAGTGTTGCTCAAATTGAATCATTACTTCAATTGATGAAGAATCAGGAATATTCTAAGGCATCCGACGTGATTGACGAACTGGTCGAACAAAGAAACCAGGGGGTTTTGAAACAAGTAGAGGAAATCTCCAAAAATCTGCATGAAACTCTGGAAGGGTTTGGTTCGGATGCAGCGATTCTGAAACACACCAAGCATGATCTTCCCGATGCATCGGAAAGGTTGCAGTATGTGATTGAAGCCACGGAAGAAGCCAGTAGCAAGACGTTGTCTTCATCCGAAAACCTGATGGCATTGTTGGAAAGTATTGAATCCAACGAATCGGACGAAAAAATCAAAGATCTGGTCGCGGAAGCTCAGTCCGAAGTCACCAATATTATGATGGCGCAATCTTTCCAGGATTTGACGGGACAGGTCTTGAACCGTGTGATTATGCTGGTGACCAACCTGGAACAAAGCCTGCATGATTTGATCGAGAAATCCGGTATTAAGCTGGATGAGGTGGTCGGCCTGGAGATGAGTGAAAAGGACAAGAAGTCTGAAGAGATGAAAGGCGTTGGACCAAACGTCACCCAATCAAGTCAAAAAGATTCGGTTGCATCTCAGGCAGATGTTGACGATTTGTTGGGCGATCTGGGAATCTGATTCGCTGTGTTAAACCTGGTGGCATATTCATTGCTTTCTATCTTTCATAAACCGGAATCGACTGAAAAAAGTCATTCTGTTGACGTTTTAGATGAGGATATGAATTGTGGATGAAGAAATTTTACAAGATTTTTTGGTAGAAGCATCTGAGCTTGTCGAGCAATTGGACGAGCAGTTGACGGATCTTGCAAATTCTCCGACAGATTCTGATTTATTGAATTCGATTTTCAGAGGGTTTCACACGATTAAAGGGGGCGCCGGATTTTTAGGGGTCACACCTTTGATTGAGGTATGTCATCGTGCCGAAAACGTATTCGATAAAATCCGAAACAACGAAGTCTCTTACGATAACCGGGCCAGTGATATCATCATGCGCGCATTCGATGTGATCAGCGATTACATCGAGTTATTGAAAGATGGTGAGCGAGAGCTGGAAGATGCTGACGAAGGTTTGCTGTCGGAACTGGATTCACTTTGGAAAGGTGGCGCAGTCGAAGCGGCTTCTGAAGAAGCGGAAGAAACTGCCAATTCCGCTCAGGCTGAAGCAGCGCCGACGGTCAAATTACAGTTGGACGAAGATTTGGATCCTGATGGTGAAATCAGCGATGACGAATTTGAAGCTTTGTTGAATCAGCGTGATGCTTTGACCGCATTCTCCGGGGACGATTCCGGCGAGAGTTCTGCTGAAGAAAGCAGCGTTAAACTGGAATTACCGGAAGATGTCGATCCGGATGGCGATATCACCGATGACGAGTTTGAAGCCTTGTTGAACCAAAGAGATATGCTTTCAGGTAACGAGAAAGCTGACGCTCCAGAACCTCAGCCACAAGCTGCTCCTCAACAACCAACCCCGCCGCCTGCGCCGAAACCGGAGCCTGCACCTGCTGCACCTGCAAAAGCATCTGCTGCTGGCGGTAAGAAAGACGAAAAAGCGGCAAAAGCCGCCGCCGAATCGACGGTGCGTGTCGATACCCGTCGCCTGGACGAGATCATGAATCTGGTCGGTGAGCTGGTATTGGTTCGGAACCGTTTATTGACCTTGAAAGCCGTGAATGATTCCGAAGAAGAATTGTCTAACGCCGTTGCCAATCTGGATCACGTGACTACCGATTTACAGACGTCTGTGATGAAGACGCGTATGCAGCCGGTGAAAAAGGTCTTTGGGCGCTTCCCGAGAGTGGTTCGTGATTTGGCAAGAAAGCTTGGTAAAGAGATCGAATTGGAACTGCAAGGGGAAGAGACGGATCTGGATAAGAACCTGGTTGAAGCGCTAGCCGATCCCTTGGTACACTTGGTACGAAATTCGGTAGACCACGGTATCGAGATGCCGGATGTGCGTGAGCAGTCCGGCAAACAAAGCAAGGGAACGGTGGTTCTTGCCGCTGAACAGGAAGGTGACCACATTCTTTTGTCGATTACCGATGACGGCAAAGGCATGGATCCGGATGTCTTGAGACGAAAAGCGGTTGAAAAAGGGCTGATGGACGAAATTACCGCCAATCAGCTGGATGATAAATCCGCTTTTGAGCTGATTATGTCCGCCGGTTTCTCGACCGCGGAATCGATCAGTGATATTTCCGGTCGTGGGGTCGGGATGGACGTGGTGAAGAATATGATCACCAAGCTGAACGGCAGTATCGACATCCATTCGGTATTGGGTGAGGGGACGCAAATTAAGATTCGTGTGCCGCTGACCCTGGCGATTTTGCCGACCTTGATGGTTTCTTTCGATGATGACCGTTACGCCATCCCATTGACCAGCGTACAGGAAATCTTCGATTATGATGCCAACCAAACCAATAAGATTGATGGTCAAACCATGGTGCGCTTGAGAGAGAAGAGTATTCCGTTATTCTTCCTGTCGCAATGGCTGGCGCCGGATAAGGTCAAAGACGATTATAACGGCGATAAGGTGATTATCGTGTCCATTGGTAATCAGCGTGCGGGTTTGGTAGTTGAGCAGGTAAATGGTCAGGAAGAAGTCGTCATTAAGCCTTTAGGGGTGATGATGAAGCATATTGAAGGTTATGCCGGCGCGACCATTACCGGTAACGGAAACATCGCGTTGATTCTGGATCTACCAGGCGTCATTCAACGCTTTCAATGTTAAGTTAAGGGAAAAGTAACATGTCATTAACCATGATTGATAACAACCCGAAAAACGAAAACGATTTGTCGCTGATTTCGGAAGAAGAGCAGGAGAAGTACTCCGGCCCGAGTATTCGTTGTGTCTTGTTTGAGCTGGACTCGGAAATTTACGGCATCAATGTTAAAAAAATTCGTGAAGTCCTGCGAGTGGGAGCGATTCGGAAGGTCGAAGGTTCTGACTTTAATGTGCTCGGAATCATCAATGTGCGCGGTGTGATCGTGACGGTTGTCGACACGCGCTTATCCTACGGCATTTCGCCGAAGCCGATTGATGACCTTTCCAGAATTATTATTGTCGAATTGGACAATGATCATATCGTTGGAATGCTGGTTGATTGTGTACTGGAAGTTAAAGATATTCCAGAGAAACAGTTCGAGTCCATGTCTTCGACCAAAGAAGGTGCTTCCCGATATCTGCAAGGGATTGCACATTATAACGGCAACGTCATTATTCTGATCGACGTTGACAGCATGTTCCCGGTTTAATTCGGAGCGTCTTCATCCTCAAAGGGTTGCTTACCAGTGATCTGGTAAGCGAAAATCAACACTTGTACCACCGCCTCATATAACGCTTGCGGGATTTCTTCATCCAATTCTACCTGTGATAGCAGTGCGACCAATTGATCGTCCGATTTGATCGGAATATCATGCGCCTTCGCAATTTCAATGATTTCTTCGGCCAGGTGGCCTTTGCCTTTAGCGGTAACGGTCGGTGCGCCTTCGCCGTGATATTCCAGCGAGACAGCTAGGGATTGATCCAGGGTGCGGGATTCTTTTTCAGTTCGGTTTGATTTGTCCATTGCAGATCCCCCGAAGTCTGAAAAAGCAAGGGAGAGAAATCAGGCGAGACAGAGTTTATCCGTCAGTCCCAGTTTCTCGGCATTGGTCGTAAGAGTTTCAGATGGGTTTTGCCAGTGAATCTTCTGATTGCTGGACTGGGCGTTCTTGATTAAAGCGAGTAGCAATTGCAGACCGGAAGTGTCGATTGTTTCGATATTGCTCGCATCAATATGCAAAACATCTGCATCCGTTTGGAAGGCCACTCTCAGGTCGCTCAACTGCTCTTCTATATGGTGAATGGTTAAACTCTCTGGCAGAGTAATTGTGCTTTCACTCATTTCTCGCTCCAACGTACTTGACTATTATTTAAGACTGTCTGAATCCGGGGTTACAAAACTCGGCTGATGACAGACAATAGCTTTTCCGGGCTGAAAGGTTTGACGATCCAACCGGTTGCACCGGCTTCTTTCCCTTTTTGTTTCATGTCGCCGGAGGATTCCGTTGTCAGACAGAGAACAGGGGTAAACTTATAGTTAGGTAGGCCTCTCAACGCTTGGATCAACTCGATGCCGTTCATGTTCGGCATGTTGATGTCGGTGACGATCAAATCATATTGGTCCTTCTTCGCAAGGTCGAGTGCAATCGCACCGTCTTCCGCTTCTGTGACGTCATGTCCAGCTGACTTTAAGGACATGCTGACCATTTGACGCATTGACTTTGAATCATCCACTGCGAGAATTTTAGACATTTTTTTCCTCTCAATAAAGTTTTAAATACTGTAAAAATTATAACGTTATTCTTCGATACGCAAGCTTTTTTTGATCTCGTCGAGAATCCCCAGCGTGACCAGTTGATCGACATGCAGGACAATCACCATTTTTTCGGAAACGGTTGCTAAGCCTTTAACATAGTCCGAATGAATCGGGCCATTGATATCCGGCGCACTTTGAAGGGTTTCTGTATCGAGGCTATGAACATCCGAAACGCCATCAACGACGATGCCGATGATCTTTTGTGTTCCGGTTCTTTCATCGTTTGATCTTAGGATGATCACGACGGTGCTGTCATCGTAAGTGACTTCGGGCAGGCCGAATCGGACTCTCAGGTCAACGACCGGCACTACCGCACCGCGAAGGTTGATGACTCCCATGACGTAGTCGGGAGAATTCGGGATGCTGGTAGTTTTTTCCCAATCTTTGATTTCCTGAACGCGGAGAATGTCAACGCCATACTCTTCGTTACCAAGAATAAAACTTAAAATCTGGTCATCAGAACCTTTTTTTAAATCTAATTGTTCGGGAATCGTTTCTACTTCATCACTCATAAAACAACCTTCGGGATGGATAAGCTAGTATTTGTAGTTAAAGTAACCGATTTGCCCAAAAAGGTCTAGTGTCTTTCATGGATATTTGGTGTCAAAATCGCCTCTGATGGCGAAAAAATGTCAAAAGTCTTTTTATCGCCAGAAAAACATAAGAAGGTTTACTTATTAAAAACATTAATGACTCTTGAGCTGGGGGCGCATTTTTATTCGAATCCGCCGACAATATTCAAACGGTGATATCGATCAGAGCAACCTTGGTTGCAGTTTTCGTTGCTTGTGGCTGATGTTGGGTGATCGATAGATGTCGGACTTTCAGTCCGCTTTGTCGTAACTGTGCTTCGAAGAGCGGCAGGTGATCTCTAAGTGATTGTTCAAGCTGTGGCGACTCTGTCCAGAACTGAAAAGAATAGGTGTCGTCCTGCAAAATGCATTTGCTGACCAGGGTACCGTTTTCCATCTCCAGCGTAATCAATGTTTCCCAAACCTGGGCGTGTTGGCCGGAGACCTTGCGGATGTCTAACGACATTTCCACCAGAGGTTGT